>NZ_RZOI01000774.1:0-2736 GCF_004022645.1 Mesorhizobium sp. M4A.F.Ca.ET.020.02.1.1
ATCCTCGACCGTCTCGTCGCCTTTCCATCGGTCGCCGGCGAGCCGAATGGCGACATCGCCGGCTGGATCGAGGCCCATCTCGCGCAGCACGGAACGCAAGTCAGCCTGCTCCAAGGGCCTGAGGGCGATCGTTTCAACCTGTTCGCAACGATCGGCCCCGCCGATGTGCCGGGCTTCATCCTGTCCGGCCACATGGACGTCGTCCCCGCCGGCGAGCCACATTGGAGCTCGGCTCCTTTCACGCTGCGCCGGGAAGGCGAACGGTTCTATGGACGCGGCACCACGGACATGAAGGGGTTTCTGGCAGCAGTGCTCGCGGCTGTGCCTGCACTGACGAAACTGCGCCTGGCCAGACCGATCCACCTCGCCTTCTCCTACGACGAGGAGGTCGGATGCCGCGGCGTGCCGCATTTGATCGCCCGCCTTCCCGAACTTTGCGCGAAACCACTCGGCGTCATCGTCGGCGAGCCGAGCGGCATGCGCGCCGTGCGCGGCCACAAGGGCAAGGCGGCGGCTCGGGTGACGGTCAACGGGCGGTCCGGCCATTCGTCGCGACCCGATCTCGGGCTCAACGCCATCCATGCCATGGCTGCGGCGCTGGGCGCGGCCGTCAGCGAAGCCGAGCGGCTGACGTGCGGTCCGTTCGACCCCGCCTTCGAGCCGCCCTATTCCTCGCTGCAGGCGGGCGTGGTGACAGGTGGGCAGTCAGTCAACATCATTCCAGACACCTGCACGCTGGACCTGGAGGCCCGCGCCATACCCGGCGTCGACCCGGCCAGCCTGCTCGCGCCGGTCAAGGCGCGAGCCGAAGCCCTTGCGGTCGGCGGCTTTCGGATCGAGTGGACGCCGATGAGCGCCTATCCGGCGCTGTCGCTGCCGCAGGGCACAGCACTGGCGACACTGTTAGCCGAGCTGACCGGCGAAGCGCCGCTCGCCGCCGTCAGCTACGGCACGGAGGCCGGACTCTACCAGGCCGCCGGCTTCGATGCGATCATCTGCGGCCCGGGCGACATAGGTCGCGCCCACAAGCCCGACGAATACATCCTCGCCAGCGAGCTCGCCGCCTGCCAGCGATTGATCGAGGCGCTGGGCGCCCGCTGCGCGGCTTGAAGGGGAACCGGGATGACGTTCCTGTTCAACTCCGATGCGCGCCGCGGCGCGGTCTTCGGCGAGGCGTTCGCCAGGGAATTGCCGGAGCTTCCCTTCGCCTTGGATGCCGCGACGATCGATGCCGACGCCGTGCGTTATCTGATTACCTGGACCGTGCCGGACAACCTCGCCCGTTACCGCAACCTGGAAATCCTGTTTTCGATCGGCGCCGGCGTCGACCAGTTCCGCTTCGATGCCGTGCCCGCGCAGGTGAAGATCGTGCGCATGGTCGAGGAAGGCATCGTACGCATGATGCAGGAATATGTAACGCTGGCCGTGCTTGCCCTCCACCGAAACATGCCGGCCTATCTGGCGCAGCAGCGCGCCGGCGAATGGCGCGACATACCGCAGCTTCAGGCCGCCTTGCGCCGGATCGGCGTGCTCGGCCTCGGGCAGCTCGGCCAGGCCGTCCTTGATCGCCTAAAGCCTTTCGGCTTCCGGCTCGCTGGCTGGAGCCGCTCGCCGCAGCGGATCGAGGACGTGACCTGCCATCATGGCCGGCCCGGGCTGCAGGAGATGCTCGCGGCCAGCGACATACTGGTCTGCCTGCTGCCGCTGACCGAGGAGACACGTGGCTTCCTCAATGCCGACTTGTTTGCGAAACTGCCCAGGGGCGCCGCGCTCGTCCACACCGGCCGCGGGCCACAGCTCGATCACGAAGCGCTTGTCGCCGCGCTCGACAGCGGCCGTCTGTCGGCGGCGATGATCGACGTCACCGATCCCGAACCGCTGCCGGCAGGTCATTCGTTCTGGTCGCATCCGAAGGTCATCCTGACCCCGCATGTCGCCAGCGTCACCCAGCCGGCGACCGCCGCGCAGGCCGTCATCGACAACATCAGACGCCACCGCGCCGGTCTCGATCCCATCGGGCTCGTCGAGCGGTCGCGCGGCTATTGAAGTCCAAAACCGAAAGGCGATGCTTTGTCCCTGCTCAAATCCGTCGACACCAATCCGAACTTTTCGCCACGCGAATCCAAGGCATTGCCGGAGCGGCTGATTGCCGGCGACCCTGCCTTCAAGACCTGGGCGCAGGATGCCGCGAAGGACGACTTGGTCCATACCGGCGTCTGGGAGGCGACACCGGGCGAGACGCGCTCGATCAAGGGCGAGACATTCGAGTTCTGCCACATCCTCTCCGGCGTCGTCGAAATCACCCCCGACGCCGGCCAGGCGGTGACCTACCGGGCTGGCGACAGCTTCGTGATGAAGCCGGGCTTCACCGGGGTCTGGAAGACGATCGAAACGGTGCGCAAGATCTACGTGACGGTCAGCTGAACGGTCGGCGCGGTTTCAAGCGGCAGCGACAGATTTTGCCGTCGCGTGCGGCCGGCACGCAACAATCGTCCGCAGCGGTTCGCCGAACGATGCATGCTGCTTGCCCGCCCGCGCTAGGCTGCGGCCAACGCTAGGTGGTTGCCCATGAGCCTGAGCTTCGATCCGAACACGGTTCCCCTTCCCGTCGGCCATTTTGTCGGCGGGGAAATGATCGCGGCCGAGGGCGCGATCGAGATGCGCCGGCCGTCGGACGGCAAGGAATATGCCGCCTGCCCCGTGGCCGGCGCCGACATGATCGACCGTGCGGTGGAG
>NZ_RZOI01000775.1:0-2733 GCF_004022645.1 Mesorhizobium sp. M4A.F.Ca.ET.020.02.1.1
AGCGTTCCCGCCCCGGCAGCAGCAGATGACCGGGTTTCTTGCGTGCGAAGGTGACCGTGACCTCGGCGCTGAATGCCGCGCCGAGAATGGCACCGCTTGCACCGGAGACGCCGGAGGGTAGATCGACGGCGATCACCGGCAGATCGATTTCCCTGGCCATTTCGATCGCCGTGGCGTCGTGACCGGACAGGGGCTTCGAGAGTCCTGCCCCATAGAGAGCATCGACGATAATGGAGCCTTTCTCGGCGGCAAATGCCGCGAGCGGTCGAGCTTTTGCGGGGCACTCCGCCGCGACAATCGCGGCATCGCTGCCGGCTCGCGGTTTGCCCGATACCCACACCGCGACATTGACACCGGCCTCGGCCAGCAATCTCGCCACGACATAGCCATCGCCCCCATTGTTGCCGGGACCACAGAGAACATGGACCCTTGAGGCCGCCGGGTAACGCGCCAGCACAACGGCGGCGACCGCCTCGCCGGCCCGTCGCATCAGGCCATAGCCGTCGAGCGGTCCGGCCGCGATCGCCAGCCGGTCGGCCTCGGCCATTTCAACCGGAGATAAAAGTTCGTTGCTCATGGATTGCGGTCCGCTCTCCGGTGAAGCATTGTCCAGTTTTCGGTTTGAAGCAAACAGCGAAACACCTGCCACTGCTCAGAAACGCATCGCTCGATGCAATGCGCCAATGGGCAGAAATGCCTGCAAATTACGCTATTTGCCTAATTATTGTGCGGACGGGAGGATCGGCAATGTATAGGCTTCGAGCGTCCATGACGCTTCCAATGCAGCGAATGACGCGAATATGCATCCGGGCATGACAATTGATGAGATCGCCCGATACCGCCTCGAATCCGCAGGATTTGGCACAGTTCGTGCTTGATGGAGGCGCAAGCGGGGTACACAACCCGTCTTTTTGGCAGTGGAGGCCACATTTTACATGAAAAAGATCGAAGCGATCATTAAGCCATTCAAGCTGGACGAAGTGAAGGAAGCGCTTCAGGAGGCTGGCCTGCAGGGCATCACAGTGACCGAGGCCAAGGGCTTCGGCCGGCAGAAGGGCCACACCGAACTCTATCGCGGCGCCGAATATGTCGTCGACTTCCTGCCCAAGGTGAAGATCGAAGTGGTGCTCGGCGACGACGCCGTCGAAGGCGCCATCGAGGCCATCCGCAAGGCGGCGCAGACCGGCCGCATCGGCGACGGCAAGATCTTCGTCTCCAACATCGAGGAAGTCGTGCGCATCCGCACCGGTGAAACCGGAATGGACGCCGTCTGACGCCCCGCATCTTTCTGCAACGTCATCATCAAAAAACGTCATCAAACAGGGATACATGACATGACGACAGCCAAAGACATCATGAAGCAGATCAAGGACAACGACGTGAAATTCGTCGACCTGCGCTTCACCGATCCGAAGGGCAAGCTGCAGCACGTCACCATGGATGTCGTCGAAGTCGAGGAAGACATGTTCGCCGACGGCGTCATGTTCGACGGTTCCTCGATCGCAGGCTGGAAGGCGATCAACGAGTCCGACATGGTGCTGATGCCCGATCCCGACACGGTGCACATGGACCCGTTCTTCGCCCAGTCGACCATGGTCATCCTGTGCGACATCCTTGATCCGGTCTCCGGCGAATCCTACAACCGCGACCCGCGCGGCACCGCCAAGAAGGCCGAGGCCTACATGAAGTCGGAAGGCATCGGCGACCAGATCTTCGTCGGCCCGGAAGCCGAATTCTTCGTCTTCGACGACGTCAAGTACAAGGCCGATCCCTACAACACCGGATTCCGCCTGGACTCCACCGAACTGCCGTCCAACGACGACACCGACTACGAGACCGGCAATCTCGGCCATCGTCCGCGCATCAAGGGCGGCTACTTCCCTGTGCCGCCGATCGATTCCGCCCAGGACATGCGCTCGGAAATGCTGACCGTGCTCGCCGAGATGGGCGTGCGCGTCGAGAAGCATCACCATGAGGTCGCCGCCGCCCAGCATGAGCTCGGCATCAAGTTCGACACGCTGGTCCGCAACGCCGACAAGATGCTGATCTACAAGTACGTCGTTCACCAGGTCGCCAACGCCTATGGCAAGACGGCCACCTTCATGCCGAAGCCGGTGTTCGGCGACAACGGCTCGGGTATGCACGTCCACCAGTCGATCTGGAAGGGCGGCAAGCCGACCTTCGCCGGTAACGAATATGCCGGCCTGTCGGAGAGCTGCCTGTTCTACATCGGCGGCATCATCAAGCACGCCAAGGCGATCAACGCCTTCACCAATCCGCTGACCAACTCCTACAAGCGCCTGGTGCCGGGTTACGAAGCGCCGGTGCTGCTCGCCTATTCGGCGCGCAACCGCTCGGCGTCCTGCCGCATTCCGTTCGGCTCGTCGCCGAAGGCCAAGCGCGTCGAGGTCCGCTTCCCCGATCCGGGCGCGAACCCCTACCTCGCGTTCGCCGCCATGCTGATGGCCGGCCTCGACGGCATCAAGAACAAGATCCACCCGGGACAGCCGATGGACAAGGATCTTTACGACCTGCCGCCGAAGGAGCTGAAGAAGATCCCGACCGTCTGCGGCTCGCTGCGCGAGGCGCTGCAAAGCCTCGACAAGGACCGCGGCTTCCTCAAGGCCGGCGGCGTCTTCGACGACGACCAGATCGACAGCTACATCGAGCTGAAGATGGCCGAGGTGATGCGCTTCGAGATGACCCCGCATCCGGTCGAATACGACATGTACT
>NZ_RZOI01000776.1:0-2730 GCF_004022645.1 Mesorhizobium sp. M4A.F.Ca.ET.020.02.1.1
GTCGGCCAGGCGATCGGCGGCAACACCAAGAGCACGGTCATCGGCGCGGCCGGCGGCGCGCTGCTCGGCGCGGTCGTCGGCTCGGCCACGACGCCGCAGCGCCGCGGCGAGCAGCTTTGCCGCTACCAGGATCGCTACGGCCGCATCTACACCGCGCCCTGCGACGACCGGTACTACAACGGCGACTATTGATCCCAGACACTTGGCTGGGGAGGCCGGCGTTTTGGGCGCTGGCCTCCTCGTAGCGCCATTCATTTGTACGGTTCTCGATGTAGAAGGAGTCTGGCGGCGGGACCTCCGGAGAAGGTATGACGACAAGCCTTGCCGGCACCCTGAAAAACCGAAGCAAGCAAGCGGTGAACCGGCTGATCGGCTACGACAGCCGCTGGCTGCGCATCCGCCAGATCGAGGCGCTCAGCGCTTTCTCGAGGCTGGCAACAGCAAGGCCTCCGACGTGATCGAGATCTCGCCGGGCTGGAATCGCTGTTGGACAGTGATGTGCCTGAACTATCGCTCGGTCGACTTCCCCGACATCGATATCTGCCAGCACCGCACCGACGAGCAATTCTCCGTCGTTATCGCCGACCAGGTGCTGGAGCATGTGCAGCGGCCGGGGGGCGGTGGAGATTTGTAGGTGCTCCACCCGCATCCTTCGGCCCCTGGACATTGAAAGCTCGGCTACTTCTTGGGGGATACTTTCCGATTCCATCGCCAACATCACAATCGAATGGGTCTCGATGTGGCCGTAGGACGGAAACCACATTTCCGTTCGAACGTTCAAGCGAGATGGACACAGTCGAGATCGCCTCCCGGACCGCCGCCGTCGAACGAACAGGGGGATGTCTCTGCGGCAGGATCCGTTATCGAGTGACCGGCGATCCGCGCGTTCACTACTGTCACTGTGACATGTGCCGCCGCGCGACCGGAAGCGCCTTCGCCGTGTTGGCCTGGACGTCCTCCTCCAACCTGTCATGGCTCAGCGAGGAGCCTGCCTATCGCGTATCTTCACCCATCGCCCGGAGGGGATTCTGCCGAGCATGCGGTTCTCCCTTGACCCTTTCCTACGCCGCCGCCGAGGACGAAGTCGCTCTGCATGTCGGAACCTTTGACGATCCTGAAGGTCTGGAACCGCAATACAATTACGGATCCTCGCAGCGGCTTGCCTGGGTTTGCTGTGGCATCGACTTGCCGCATCACGACACGGAAGAGCGATGGTAGCGGAATCCGATCATGAGTTTCCGCTCACTCTGGACACGCCGCCGATGGAAGCCCGGACCGCCGACACGCTGCCCGAGGGCAGCGGCATCTGGCAGTATGAGCCCAAGTGGGATGGCTTTCGCTGCCTTGCCTTCAAAGGAAGAAAGGCGGTCGATCTCAGGGCGAAATCCGGCAAGCCGCTTGGCCGCTATTTTCCCGAACTGACGGCGCTTCTGGGCGAGCTCGAAGCACGGGATTTCGTTGTGGACGGCGAGATCATAATCGAGATCGAAGGACGCGCATCGTTTGACGCGCTGCAGATGCGGCTTCACCCGGCAGAGAGCCGTATCCGGACGCTGAGCAGACAAACGCCTGCGCGGATAGTCCTCTTCGATACCCTTGCCGCGCCCGGAGGCAAGATCGTTCTCGAACTGCCGTTGCGGGAACGACGCGCGGCAACCGAAGATTTTGTCGCCAGGGCGGAGAATGAGGCGCTGCGACTTTCGTCGGCAACCACGAGTATCGCCAACGCCAACAAGTGGCTGCAGGGTGCTGGCCGCGGGTCGACCGACGGGGTCGTCGCCAAGATGCTGGACGAGCCCTATCGGCCAGGCGAGCGTGCGATGGTCAAGGTCAAGCGGCTGCGCACCGCCGACTGCGTGGTTGGCGGGTTCCGCTACCTGAACCGCAAGCGCCAGGTCGGGTCGCTGCTGCTGGGCCTCTATAACGACAATGGCTTGCTCGACCATGTCGGGTTCACCTCGACCATCAGCAATGAAGAGCGGTTGGCGGTCACCGTGAAGCTGGAGGAATTGCGCGGCGGACCCGGCTTCACAGGCAAGGCGCCGGGTGGGCCAAGCCGCTGGAGCACGGAACGCAGCGGCGAATGGGAGCCGGTGCGGCCGGAACTGGTCGTCGAGGTGCGCTTCGACCATATCACCAGCGACCGCTTCCGCCACGGAACCAGGCTTTTGCGCTGGCGGCCCGACAAGGTGCCGCGCCAGTGCACGTTCGAGCAGATGGAGTAGTGGCCTAGCAATCGCGACGATTGTTGTCTGCCATCGCGCATTCACTTTTTGCGCAAGGTTCGCAAAGTAATCGAATAGCGGTGTTCGGTCAGGGGCGGGATGCTGTGCTCCCATTCATCGCGCGCCGGGCCGCTCAAGAGGTAAGCCGACCGCGGCTCGACAATGATTGTCTTGCGGTCCCATTTCGTGCCGTTCTTGCGCCGGAGTCGGAAGCTGCAGGGAGCAAGAAGGGATACGCCGGCCACCGTCTCGAAATGCGGCTTGTCGCGATGCCAGCCGATGCCTGCGCCCGATCGATACTCGTTGATCAGAACCTGTTCGAAAGCGCTTTCCGGCAACCCGACGAAAGTAGCGACTTTGCGCCTTAGCGTCATCAAAGAAATCTGGTCTCGGGGGCGCCTCGACCACCGCGCCGATCGTAGTCGTAGCGCAGGCCGAAACCGATCACCTGCCGATTTGCCAGGTGGCCGTGGAAATCGAAGGCTGGAAGGGGAGCCTCTCAAGG
>NZ_RZOI01000777.1:0-2729 GCF_004022645.1 Mesorhizobium sp. M4A.F.Ca.ET.020.02.1.1
GGCAGCGTCACGCCGCCGGTGATGCCTCCGAGCGCGGAGGAGGCGGCCAGCCGGCGCACGCTGCCGCCGGTCGCCTCGACCGGCGCGTTCAGTCGGTCCTTGGTGGAGATGACGTCGGCGAATTCCGGCGCGTTGATCGGCCCGACATGGGCAAGCGCCGTCAGGTCGCCATTGCCGACCTGGTAGAGGCCGATCTCCTTGGTCTCGACGCTGCCGAGGAAGATGCCGGGCTCGGATCTTTCCAGCTTGACGATCAGCGCCTTGCCGGACGGCGTGATGACCTGGGCAGGACCCGGATCGTCGCTCATCGTCTGGCGGCGGATCTCGAGCACCATGCCGCGTCCGTCGGCGGTCAGCCGCTCCTCCTCGAGCTCCGGCTCCTTCATCAGCCAGTGGGCGATGCGGCGGTAGAGCTGGACATGCGGGCCGCCGCCCTCGAAGCCGCGCGCCCACAGCCAGCCCTGGTCGGACAAGAGCATGCCGACGCGGCCTTCGCCCTTGCGGTCGAGCAGGAGGAGCGGCAGATTGTCGGCGCCCTTCATCACCACTTCGCCTTCGGGGTTCTTGACGCCGATGGTGCGGAACCAGCGGCTCCAGTGCGGCGGCTCGCTGTTGGATCCGTCGAGCCCTCGCGTCACCGGGTGGCGCTGGCCGAGATCGGTGAGGCGCGGGTAGAAGGCCTTGTCGACGACCTCGCCGCTCGGCATCGCCGGCAGCGCCGACATCAGCGGCGTGCGGGCGATAGAACTCTCGCCGGAATATTCGGGGCCGGCGGCGATCAGCAGTGCGCCGCCCTTTTCGACATATTCGGAGATGTAGTCGTAATAGAGGATCGGCAGCACGTCACGGTGCTGGTAGCGGTCGAAGATGATCAGGTCGAAATCCTTGATCTTCTCGACGAACAATTCGCGCGTCGGAAAGGCGATCAGCGACAGTTCGTTGATCGGCGTGCCGTCCTGCTTTTCCGGCGGCCGCAAAATCGTGAAATGGACGAGATCGACCGAGGCGTCCGACTTCAACAGGTTGCGCCAGGTGCGCTCGCCGGCATGCGGCTCGCCGGAGACGAGCAACACGCGCAGATTCTCGCGGATACCATCGACCAGAGCGATGGCGCGGTTGTTGGCGTCGGTCAGTTCGTCCGGCTGGTGGTCAATGGCGAGCTCGACGATGTTGCGGCCGGCATTGGGAATGGTGACCTGCAGGGGCATCGTCTGGCCGATCGTGGCGCGCTCGACGGAGACCTGCTCACCGTTGATCGAAACGCGGACGTCGACCTGGCCGGACTGATCACCGGTGGCGATGACACGGTAGGTCATGTCGAGCGGCTTGCCGACGAGGCCGAAGCGCGGTGCGTTCTCGAAGCGTATGCGGCGGTCCTTCTCGTGGTCATTGCCGGTGATGAGCGCGTGCAGCGGCGCATTGAAGTCGGGCGCGCCGGCGGGCGCGTCATGCACCTCGCCGTCGGTGATCATGACGGCGCCGCCGATTCGCGATGGCGGCACGTCGCGGAAGGCGCCTTCGAGCGCGCTGAACAGCCTGGTATCGGTACGCTCCTCGGCGGCATCGGACTTGCCGGCCTCGACCACGCGCACGTCGAACTGCTTGAAGCGGGCAAGGCGCTGCTGCAGCCCGGCCAAGGCCTCATCGGTCTGTTTGGTGCGTTCGCCGATGTCCTGGCTCTGGCTGCGGTCGACAATGATGGCGACAACGCTCTTCAGGGCATCGCGCTCCTCATCGAGGAACACCGGGTTGAGCAGCGCGGCGCCGAGCGCCAGCAAGGCGGTGAAGCGCAGGACCGAGCCGCGCTGACGGAACCACAGGCCGACCAGCGCCAGCAACGCCAGCGGCGCCAGCACTGCGACAAGCCACGGCCAGGCCAGAAGCGGTTCGAAGGAGATCGACCAGTTCATGGCTTTACTGCCCCAGCCGTTCGAGCAGGACAGGCACGTGCACCTGATCGGATTTGTAGTTGCCGGTCAGCATATACATCATGATGTTCACGCCGGCGCGCAGCGCATAGATCCGCTGCATCGGATCCGCCGGCACTGTGGGCAGCAAGGGGTCGCCATTCTCGTCCACAGCCCAGGCGCCGGCGAAGTCATTGGCGGTGATCAGGATCGGCGAGACGCCGTCGCCGACGCGCACCGGACGGTTCTCGGCATTGCTGGCGTCGAGCGAGGCCTCGACCCACAGCGGGCTGCCGTTGAACCGCCCGGGGAACTCCGGAAGAATGAAAAAGGATTTGGTCAGCACGTGGTCCGACGGCACCGGCTCCAGCGGCGGCACGTTGAGATTGCCGAGGATGTCGCGCAGCCGTTCCGTCGCCGGGCTGGTCGAGTTCGCGCCGATGCCGTTGGCGAACTGGTCGCGGGTGTCGAACAGCACCGTTCCGCCCTGCTGCATGTAAGCGTCGATGCGGGCGATCGAGGCTTCGCTCGGCATCGGGGCGGCCGGGTCGATCGGCCAGTAGATCAGCGGGTAGAAGGACAATTCGTCCTTGGCAATGTCGACGCCGGCCGGCGCGCCGGGCTCCAACGCGGTCTTCTCGATCAGGAAGCGGGTCAGGCCTTCCAGTCCGGCGCGGCTGATCGAATCGACGCCGGGCTCGCCGGTGAGCACATAGGCGATGCGGGTTTTCGAGATGTCCTCGATCGCCTGGGTGTCGCCGGGCTTGGCGTCGTCGGCGCGTGCGCGATCGGCATGGCCGAGCAGCGCGCCAAGCCCGATAA
>NZ_RZOI01000778.1:0-2711 GCF_004022645.1 Mesorhizobium sp. M4A.F.Ca.ET.020.02.1.1
GCCTGCCGCTGATGGCGCATATAGACGAGCCGCCGCCCGGACGCTCGGAAGTGCTGCCGCGGCTGCGCCGCGGCGACATCCTCACTCACTGCTTCCGCCCCTTCCCCAACGCGCCGGTCTTCGCCTCGGGCGCGGTGCGCCCCGACATGCGGCTGGCGCGAGAGCGCGGCGTCATCTTCGACATCGGCCACGGCATGGGCTCTTTCGACTTCGAGGTCGCGAAGGCAATGCTGGCCGAGGGGCTCGCGCCCGACGTCATCTCGAGCGACGTGCATCTCTACTGCGTCGACGGCCCAGCCTTCGACATCCTCGTCTGCATGTCGAAGCTTTTGGCGCTCGGCATGCCGCTGGTCGAGGTGCTGCGCGCGGCGACGCAGCGCCCGGCCGAGGCGATCGCGCGGCCCGATCTTGGCGCGCTGAAGGTCGGCGGCATCGGCGACGTCGCGGTGCTCAGGCAGCAACCGGGCCGCTTCACCTTTGTCGACGCGGTCGGCGCCTCGCTGGTCGCCGATCAGCGGCTCGTTTCAGAGGGCATCGTCCTCGGCGGCAAATGGTGGCCAAACGAGGCCGCCGACCACAACGAGACCGAGCGCTTCGAGGCGCATGCGGGTCACACGCATGTCGAGGTTGCGGCCAGGCATTTCGGGCATGGGTGATCTCCCCCCTTGAGGGGGAGATGTCGCCGAAGGCGACAGAGGGGGTCGCCGCGCGTGAAGCGCCAGCCTTCATCTGTCGCAGGAGGTCGAGCCCAGTCGAACCGACCCCCTCTGGCCTGCCGCCATCTCCCCCACAAGGGGGGAGATCGGTAGCTTCAGCGCCCCGCGTTGCTCGGCTCGCCATAGACCGGTGTCGCGATCCCTTCCATGCGCGCCTTGAGCTGCAGCGCCACGAACTTCGAATAGAAGCGCGACAGCGCGAGGTTGCCGCCATGGAACCACAGCGCCTCCTGCGCCGTCGGCTTCCACATGTTGCGCAACTCGCCCTGCCAGGGACCGGGATCGCCTCTCACGCCCGAGCCCAGGCCCCAGCATGGACCGACCCTGTCGGCGACCTCGCGCGAGACGATCGCAGCCACCGTCTCGTTCATCGACCGATAGCCGGTGCAGGAGATGATCGCATCGACCGCGAGTTCGCTGCTGTCGTCGAAAAGGATGCCGCTCGGTGTCAGCGACTTGATGCCGACACCGCTCCGCACCGCGATCTGTCCGTTGATGATCAGCTCGCAGGCGCCGACGTCGATGTAGAAGCCCGAGCCGGTGCGGTAGGCCTTCATCAGCAGCCCGGTCTCATCCTCGCCGAAATCGAGGGCAAAGCCGCTGTCGCTGAGGCGCTTGTAGAAATCAGCATCTCGCTCGCGGATAATGTCGTAGAGCGCGCGCTGCCCCTTCGGCACCAGCGCAAAAGGCGTCGAGGCGACGATCATGTCGGCCTTGTCCGTGGTGATGCCGCGGGCTAGCGCCTTTTCCGAGAATATCTCGAAGCCGACTTCCATCAGCGTGTCGGACTTCACCACCGTCGTCGGCGAGCGCTGGACCATGGTGACCATGGCGCCCGCCTCCCAGAGGTCGACGCTGACGTCATGCCCCGAGCTTGCCGCGCCGATGACCGCGACGCGCTTGCCGCGGAACTTCTCGCCGCTGGAATACTGGCTGGAATGCAGGATCTCGCCCTTGAAGGCCTCGGCGCCGGGCAGACTGATCTGCCGCGGCGGTCCGTAGGCACCGGTCGCGAAGACGATGTGCTTCGGCTTCAGGGTGATGCGCTGGCCGACTCGGTCAACGATGACGGTCCAGGCCTTTTCGGCTTCGTCATAGGCGGCGCTGACGCATTTGGTGGCGACCCAATAGTTCAGCTCCATCACCCGTGCATACATTTCCAGCCAGTCGCCCATCTTGTCCTTGGGCGTGAACACCGGCCAGTTCTCCGGGAACGGAATGTAGGGCAGATGGTCGTACCAGACCGGATCGTGCAGCACGAGCGAGCGATAGCGGTTGCGCCAGGAATCGCCGGCGCGCGCATTCTTCTCGATGATGATCGCCGGAACGCCAAGCTGCCTCAGCCTGGCGCCGAGCATAATGCCGCCCTGGCCGCCGCCGATCACCAGGCAGTAGGGCTGCTCCCTGACACCAAGGTCGCGTGCCTCGCGCGCCCGCGCCTCCGCCCAGGTCTCGCGATCGGGATCGGCCTTGTGGCGGATGCCGAGCGGCCGCGCCGGACCCTTTTGCTCCTCGAACCCCTTGAGCTCGCTCATTGCCGTGAACAGGCTCCGGCAGCGACCGTCCTTGAGGCGCAGGATCCCCTCGCCCCTGGCAACGACTGTCTCGAAGCTGAACCAGGCCTCGATGATGCCATCGTCGACGCTCGCTTCGCCGGTGAGGCTCCATCGCAACGGCCGTGCCGTCGCGAGCGTCGCCACCAGCATGTCGCGGATCGCCGCCCGGCCCTCCATGGTCTTGATGTTCCATGTGAAGGTGAGCAGGTCGCGCCAGTAGCAGTCCTCGACGAAAAGATTGGCCACTGCCTCGATGTCGCCGGCTTCGAGCGCGCGGGCGAAGGAACCGAGCCAGGCGGCCGCCTGCTGCGATGGTGCGATGTCGAGCATTTTTTGTCCTTCCTCGGAATATCGACCGGGCGTCGCCAAGCCTGGCGCCACGCAGAACGTGTTTCGAGACTATTGATAATCCGGTGAGGCCAGCCTGCAAGGGTGAGGC
>NZ_RZOI01000779.1:0-2705 GCF_004022645.1 Mesorhizobium sp. M4A.F.Ca.ET.020.02.1.1
CCGGCAAGGGTCATGCCTTCGATGAGCAGCGTCGGCGCGGCGGTGCCGAAATTGCGGTCGAGGTCGCTTGCCGGCACCATGTTGAGGAACATGGTCTTCAGATTCGAGGCAATCGTCACCTCGGCGACCGGATAGGCAAGCTCGCCATTCTCGATCCAGAAACCGGAGGCGCCACGGCTGTATTCGCCGGTGACCATGTCGACGCCCTGGCCAAACACTTCAGTGACATAGAAGCCGCTCTTCAACGACTTGATGAGATCCTCCGGCGCCCGTTCGCCCGGCTCGATGGCAAGATTGGTCGAGGATGGCGAGACCGAGGAGCCGCTGCGCGCGCCCCGTCCGTTGGTGACCAGGCCGAGCTCGCGGGCCGCCGAGGTCGACAGGAACCAGTGGTTCAGCACGCCCTTGTCGACCATCAGCAGCTTCTGCCCCTCGACGCCTTCGCCGTCGAAGGGACGCGAGGCTTGGCCGCGTCGCCTGAGCGGCTCGTCGGTGATAGTAACTGCAGCCGATGCCACCTGCTTTCCCATCATGTCGCGCAGGAAGCTGGTCTTGCGCGCCACTGCCGCACCGTTGATGGCGCCGGCGAGATGGCCGGCGATGCCGCGCGCGACGCGCGGATCGAACACCACGTCGACCGGCCCGGTCGCCGCCTTGCGCGCGCCGAGGCGGCGCACCGCGCGCTCGCCCGCCTTGCGGCCGATTTCTTCGGGCGCGTCGAGATCGGCGAAATGCTGGCGGGAAGAAAACTCATAGTCGCGCTCCATGCCGGTGCCCGCACCGGCGATGACGCTGGTCGAGCGCGAGAAGCGCGAGGCGACGTACTGGCCAACGAAACCATGCGAGGTGGCGAGCACCAGCCCGCCGAGGCCGGCGCTGGCGCTGCTGCCGGCCGAATTTGTGACGCCGTTCACCGCAAGCGCTGCGGCTTCGGCAGCAAGTGCTGCCTCCTTCAACGCGTCGGCCGGGACCTCGGTGGCGTCGAACAGGTCGAGGTCGCGTGGCTTGCCGGCCAAAAGCGCGGGATCGGCAAGGCCCTGATAGGGATCCTCGGGCGACACCTTGGCCATGGCGACGGCGCGTTCTGCCAGCGCCTTGGGGTTCGAGGCTGCGGTCGCGGAGACGCTCGCCACCCGCTGACCGACGAACACGCGCAGCGCGACATCCTCGCTCTCCGACGATTCGGTGCCCTCGACCTTGCCCAGCCGCACCGAAACGCCGGCCGAACGGCCGCGCACGGCGACTGCGTCGGCGGCATCGGCGCCGGCGCGCTTCGCAGCCTCGACGAGCGCCGCGACGCGGTCGGTCAGTTTCGCTGCGTCGAGCTGGTCGGTCATGCACTTGATCCTGTCTCTTCGGCCCGATTGGGCGGCTGCCGCACCATCTATTGTTCCCCTGTCGCTTGTGCAATGGCAGAAGGGCAATCAGGATGCCGCGACCCATTCGCGCCCGAACCGGCCGGAACAACCGGGCCGGAGCATCGTCAAACTGCCAGGAGCCTTCGCCATGACGCCTTTCCATCTCGCCTTTGCGGTGCGTGATCTCGATGAAACCCGCGCTTTCTATGGCGAGGTGCTGGGCTGCGCCATCGGTCGCTCCTCGGCGACATGGGTTGATTTCGACCTCTACGGCCACCAAATGTCGGCGCATTTGCGGCCGCGGGCATCCGGCGCCGCGCGCGACGGCCAGGTCGACGGCGTCGCGGTGCCGATTCCGCATTTCGGCGCGGTGCTCACGATGGACGAATGGCAGCGGCTCGCCGCCCGGCTGGAAGCCCGCGACGACATAGACTGGCTTGAGCGACCGATGGTGCGCTTCAAGGGCGAGCCCGGCGAGCAGGCGACGCTGTTCATCCGCGACCCTTCCGGCAATGCGCTGGAGTTCAAGGGCTTCCGCTCGCTGGAGCAGATCTTCGCGCGTTGAGCCGACCGGGCCACGCCACGCGCTGAGCCGCCGCGCTAGTTCGCGCCCGCCTCGTACTGGCCGGCGATGAAAATTTCGAGGAAGCGCCGCCCGTCGCGGCGGGAGGCCTCCTGGCCGGCATCGTAATTGGCCATCGCCGTTTGCCTTTGCCTGAAGACGTCGTTGGCGCGGCGTGGCGGCTTCATAGGAATTGGTCTTGCTCACGATCATACGCACCGCCGTGGTCAGGACATATTCGGCAACTTGCGGGTCGTCCCGCGAGACGTCCAGGCGCTGTCATGCTTGCCGACGGCCCAGACGAAGATGTGATCGTGCCCGGCAAGCATCAGCAGCAGGCCCTCATCGTCGTCCAGCAGGGCCTGCACATCGGCCACCGACAGCGGTTTGGGATGGGCAAGGTCGGCATAGCGCGGAAAGGATTCGGAAAGCCTGGCGTCGACGCCAGCCAGTTCGGCGCGCAGCGAATCGATCTCGCCGCGCAGGCGCACCAGCGCGTCGGCATGATCGGCACCTGCCGAACCAGCCTGCCCCAGCGCCTTTTCCTTCCCGGCGACCATGGCCACGAGATCCTGGCGCTCGCGCACAATGCCCGCCAGCTCCGGCGAGCCGGCGGCGGCGCGCAGGCCAAGCTGCTGCAAGGCGTGGCCGGCGGAGGAAAGCAGCGCCCATTGCGCCGCCTCGAACGCGTCCTCGAGGGGGCGGTCGGCCGCCTGCACGACCGCTGACGCGATGAAGAATGCAAGCCCGGCCGCCACCACACAGATGCGCGCCAGGCGCCAAGG
>NZ_RZOI01000077.1:0-14123 GCF_004022645.1 Mesorhizobium sp. M4A.F.Ca.ET.020.02.1.1
CGTCTCCACGGCAATGGCGGTGGCTTGCGCGAGCGTGGCCACCGCCGGACCGTAAGTCAAAACTAACGCTTTGTCATAGGCGGCGACATGGATCTCCTCGCGCCCGGCGTCGAGGGCGGCGAGCACGGCACGACCGGGAAAGGACGCGGCCGCCTCCGCCGCCAGGGCCTCGAGCGTGGTCACGCCGATTGCCGGGATCTTCAGCGCCAGCGCCAGGCCGCGCGCCGTAGCGACGCCGACGCGCAGGCCGGTGAAGGAACCCGGGCCGACGGAGACGGCAATGGCGTCGAGGCCTGTGTAGCGGGTCTTCGCCGCTTTCAGCGCCGCGTCGATGACCGCCATCAGATGCTCGGCATGACCCTTGCCGAGGTCGAGCACCTGGCGGCCAAGCTCGCTCTCCGCCGCCGTGTCATAGACGCTAGCGGCGCAGAGAGAGGCGGCACAGTCGATGGCAAGCAGCTTCATGGTGGCCAGTTAATGCCTTGGGTCGAAAAAACAATTCCCTGTGCCCGCCACGGCCCGTCCCTGCAAGGGGCAAGGTGGATATTTGTTATGCGGCTTGGCATGACCGGGGTCGAGAACGTCCCTCCAACAATCGCGGTGGCTACGCCGGCTGTGCGATGCGCAGCATGTGGTTGTCCCAGACATAGTCGGGCTCGGAGCGCATCGTGCCATTGCCCTCGACGATCTCCCCGTTGCCGGTCGTGGCCATGAAGCCCGAACCGTCAGGCGCCAGGCCGCAGACCTCGACCAGCGCCCTGGTGGCGACGATGCGGCCGCTGGCGGCGTCAATGACGGCGAGCGAATTGCCCTCCGGCGATGTGACGGCGACCGTGCCGGCGGCCGGATTGGCGGCGACCGAGCCGATATAGTTGCGGAAGCCCGCGAGCACATCCTGCGACACGTCGAGCAACTGCAGGTCCTGGCCGCGCGCCGCGCGACCGATCAGCAGGGGCCGGTCGGTCGCCGGGCCGCGATACTGGCAGCCGAACCAGACCGTGCCGGACTGGTCGCGATCCATGTGCCGGATAGACAGCTGGTGCAGAGCCGACGGCAATTCGTGCTTTTCGATCAGATCGCCGGTGATGCGGTCGACCAGAACATAGGACGGCTTCATGGTGGCGATGTTGAGCTCGGCGCGGCCGTAATCCGGATGGGTCTCGATGCCGCCATTGGCGACCGCGATCGTCCGGCCATCGCCGAGCAAAAGCAACTCATGCGGCCCCATGCCGTAGGTCGGGAATTCGCCAACGCGCCCGAAACCTGAGCGCGCGTCATAGACGCCGACGACGCCGGCGGCGTTGTCGAAGTCATTCTCGGTGGCATAGAGCAGCGCGCCGTCGGTCGAGAAGACGCCGTGGCCGAAGAAATGTCGTCCGGTGACGCTTGCGATGGTCAGCGGCTTGTCGCGACGGGTGTGATCGAAAACCACGGCAAAGGTGCCGGGCTGCCGGGCAAAGACCACGGACCGCTTCGAGATCGGATCGAAGGTGACATCGTGGCCACGGTCGGGCAGATCGATCGCATGCAGCACATTGCCTGCCTCGGACAGCACGGCGGCGCCATAGCTGCCGTCGCGCTTGACGAAGGCGGTGGCGAAGACCGCGTCGGCATCAAGCGTCTTTGCCCAGGCCCGCGGCGCCATCCCGGCGATGAAGCCGGCGCCGGCGGCCCGCAGGAAATCGCGGCGGTCGATCAGCGGCGTGCGGGGCAAGATCATCGCTCAGTCCCCATCCAGCGAGGAGAAGCCGGCGGTCAGGCCGAATTCGGCGGTCAGCCTAGTGCCGATCAAGGTCGTCAGGCTCGAGGTGATCAGCGCGAAATGATCAAGCTTGTCTCGCAGCTCCGGATCGGCGAGCGCCTTGTCGATCGGACCGGTGACGGATTTGGCGGTCGCAACACCATTGGCGAGCTGGATGTGGATGGACTCGGCCATCCATTGCGCGTCGGCCGGAAGCGCATCGCCCAGTTTCGAGGCCTCGAACAGCGCGTCGATGCCAGACAGATTGCCAGCCAGGGAATTCGTCGTGTTTTGCGAGCGCCAATAGATCGCCTGCCTGGGCTTGTCGCCGTCCGGCTTGCCGCCCAGGAACCCTTTGAGGCGCACGTCGCGGACCATCTCCAGCTCGTTGATGAAGACGCCGACCAACTCGGTCACCGCTTCGGTGCCGTCGCGGTAGAGCGCGTTCTGCGGTCCCGGGTTGGCCCAGAGCGCGGCAAATCCGTCCGGCTGCTTCCACGCCACATCAACCTCGGCGGCCATCGTTTCGATATTGCCGGCGACGGCCGCGCCGTAGCCGCAGCGATAGGGATCGTCCTTGCCGGCAAGGGCGTCGGCGCCGTCGCCGTAAAGCACGAACTCGAGCGCGCCGAGCCCTTGCATGGCGACGCTCTTGTCCGCCAGTTGCGCCGGATCGGTGGCGGTCGGGTCCTTGCCGGCCAATGCCGCCTGCACCTGCTTCAGGCCGATACCCTTGCGGTCCGGCCAGTAGAGCATGCGCTCCAGCCGGTTGTTCTCCCTGATCGGCCCGAAAGCGATGATT
Organism: Mesorhizobium sp. M4A.F.Ca.ET.020.02.1.1; assembly: GCF_004022645.1. Classification (NCBI taxonomy): domain Bacteria; kingdom Pseudomonadati; phylum Pseudomonadota; class Alphaproteobacteria; order Hyphomicrobiales; family Phyllobacteriaceae; genus Mesorhizobium; species Mesorhizobium sp. M4A.F.Ca.ET.020.02.1.1. The sequence continues at coordinate 2,544 of NZ_RZOI01000077.1, forward strand.
TCAGCCGATGACCAGGCCTCCACCGTGGCCGAGAACTCGACACGCGCCGCCTCGAGGCTGCCTTGCGACGGCGCATTGCACAGCGTCCGCATGGCCTTGGTCAAGCTGCCGGCATGGTCGTGCAGGCTGGCATAGGCAGGGCGGATAAAGCCATCGATCGCCCGCTGGATGACAGCGGAGGCCTTCACCTCGGCCGATGCCGGGGAAACGCCAAACAGCGCCAGGGGAAGGAGGAGAGCAACCGCAAGACGCTTCGACATCACAGGGACTCCAGGAATTTGACCAGCGCATCGCGATCGGCAGCATCGGCGGCGGCAAAGCGGTCGCGCGCCTTCTGCCCCTCGCCGCCATGCCACAGGATCGCCTCGGCGAGGGTGCGGGCGCGCCCGTCATGCAGGAAGAACATATTGCCGTTGACCGTCCCGGTCAGGCCGATGCCCCACAGCGGCGGCGTGCGCCATTCGCTGCCGGTCGCGTCGCCGACAGGCTGTCCATCGGCGAGGCCCGGCCCCATGTCATGCAGCAGGAAGTCGGAATAGGGCCAGATCAACTGGAAGGCCTGCGCCTTGTTGGGCGTGCCGCGCAAGGTGACGAATTTCGGCGTATGGCAGGAAATGCAGCCCATCTCGTAGAACTGCTTCTTGCCTGCCAGCACCTGGCGGTTATCGATGTCACGCCGGGCCGGCACGGCAAGGTTCTGCGAATAGAAGGTGACGAGATCCATGACCGGCGGCGGCGCCTCGACCGGGCCGAGCCGCTGCTGCACGCCGTTCGGCATGGCAAGGCAGGCCTTTTCGGCCTCCGTGCAGTCGCCCCAATGTTTCGGCGCCTCCGGCGTCGAGATGCCGATGTCGCCGGCAAAGGCCTCCGCCGCCTGCTCGCGGATCGACGCGGTCTGCGCCTTCCAGCCGAAGCGGCCCAAAGTCACCTCGCCGCTCAACTCATCACGCACAATATTCGGCCGGCCGAAGATACCGTCGGCGTCGCGATCGTCCCGATCGACATGGGCGAGGATGTCGGCGGGCGCGATCTGCTCGATCAGGCCAAGGCCGATCATCGGCGGCGTCAGGCGCGGCGACAGCGTGGTGCGCGGATCGAGCGGACCGTAGCCGAGGCCGTCGACGGAATAGCCCGGCTTGCGCAGTGAGACCACGGAGCCGCCGGCGAGCGTCACCTTCTCTTCCTGGTAGTCGACGCGCATGCGGCCTTCGCCCTTGAGGCCAGCTACCGCCAGCCCCTGCAGTTGCGAGCCGTAGACCGGATCGGGGAAGTTTAGCAGCTTGTGACCGGCAAGCTCGGCTCTCTCTTGCTCGCTGCTTGCATCGCGCGCCAGGCGCAGGAACATCGAGGTGGTGCCGGCGCCACCTGCCGGCGGGCGGCCGCGGCCGTCCTTCAGATGGCAATTCTGGCAGGCGCGCTCGTTGAACAGCGGCCCAAGCCCGTCCGATGCCTGCGTCGAGGACGGCGAAGACACCCAGTTCTTGCGGAAAAGCGCATTGCCGAGCTTGAAGTTGCCCTCCTCCTCGAAGGTGATGTTGGCGGCGGGCTGGGAGAAGGCGTCGCGGTTGACGTCCTTGCGCGACGTGCCGGCGCCACCCTGCATCAGCTCGAATGACTCGGGTTTGGAGAAGTCCGCGGTTGGCCTGGTGACGGCGATGACGCGCGCCAGGTCCTTTGGCGTCAGATCGCTGCGCGTGGCGGCAAGGTCTGCGGGCAGCGGGTCTCCAGCCAGCGCTGAAGCGGTGGCCATCACGGAAATGAGAGAAAGCCCGCGAACCAGCCAGGCCAGCGAGCTTTCCCTGGAAGGCGAGGAAGGCGAGCCTTCGGCCCACCGCGAGCGGCGCAGGAAATCTAGGCGGCGCCGCATTCCCGCATGTCCTTACTCCGCCTCGTTGGCCGAGTCGGCATTGAGCTGGCCGTATTTCTCCTCGCCGATCGAGGCGAGCAGGTCGAGCTGCGTCTCGAGGAAGTCGATGTGACCTTCCTCGTCGGCAAGCAGTTCCTCGAACAGTTTCATCGACACGTAGTCGCCGGCCTCCTGGCAGATCTCGCGCGAGCGCTTATAGGCGGTGCGCGCGTCATACTCGCCGGCAAGATCGGATTCGAGCACTTCCTTCACGTTCTGGCCGATGCGCAGCGGCGCCACGGACTGCAGGTTCGGATGCCCCTCAAGGAAAATGATGCGGGCAACGAGCCGGTCTGCATGCTGCATTTCCTCGATCGATTCCGCCCGTTCCTTCTTCGCCAGCTTGGTGTAGCCCCAGTCTTCGAGCAGGCGATAGTGGACCCAGTACTGATTGACGGCCCCCAGCTCCAGAAACAGGGCCTCGTTAAGCCGCTCGATGACCTGCGGTTCGCCTTTCATGGGTTCTGCTCCCGTATTGGCCGCGCAAGCCTCTGACGCGGTCCAGGTGTGAAACGATGTCGGCGCCGCTCGCCTCAGAGCGGGCGTGGTAGTGCTCGGTGACCCGAATGATCGTTTCCACCACATTTGGGAAGCAGCCGCAACAGCGACCGCGCTTGCGCATGGCATGATAGACCTTGGCCGGCACGATGAGCTGCCAGGGATCCTCATCCAGCAGCCCTACGATCGTCTGCTCGATCTCCTTCTCGGTGATGATGTTGCAATGGCAGATCAGCATTCACTTGCCCTGGCTGACGGCGCCGCTCCGGCGCCGTTTGGCTTGTTTCTCATTCGAGCATGACCTTGTCCAAAAATCGGCTTCCACTTTTTAGGAGTATGCTCGCGCCTTACTTGAATACCTTGTCCGGCGCGTCGAGGCTGTCGGAGCCTTCGAAGGCGATGCTGTTGAGCTTCAGCGAGCCGACGGCGCGCTCGATCGACTTGGTCTGGTCGATCAGCGCATCGATCGCCGCCTGCACGGTGGCGTTGCCTTCGGTGTTGCCCTCGGCGATCTGCTGGTCATAGGCCTCGCCGGCCAGCGCGCGCGCCTTGATCGCTTGCATCTTGGCGACGGAGGCATCGAGCTTATCAGACAGCTCCTTGTCGATCGCCGGGTCGGCGACCTTGACCATGTCCGATACCGAAGGTCCGGAAACGACCGTGCCGTCGAGGCGCGTGTAGCTGGCGTGGTAGGCGGCGCGGATGCCGACGGCGTCATAGAGGTGCGAGTTGTAGGTGTTGTCCGAGAAGCAGTCGTGCTCCTCTTCCGGATCATGCAGCAGCAGGCCGAGCTTCATGCGCTCGCCGGCGAGTTCGCCATAGGACAGCGAACCCATGCCGGTGAAGATGGTCGAAATGCCGGCGTTGGCGTCGCCATCGACCAGGTTCTTGCGGGCGGCGCCGTCTTCCTTCCAGTTGTTGACCATCTCCCGCAGGTCGGAAACCAAAAGGCCGCTCGCCGACTTCAGATATTCGGCGCGGCGGTCGCAATTGCCGCCGGTGCAGTTGGCGAGGTCATAGTCCGTGTAGGGCCGCTCGCCGGCGCCGGGACCGGTGCCGTGCAGGTCCTGGCCCCAGAGCAGGAACTCGATGGCGTGATAGCCGGTCGCGACATTGGCCTCGACGCCGTCGGCCTCCTGCAGCGTGCCGGAAAGGAATTCCGGCGACAGCTTCGAGGCGTCGACCTTCTTGCCGTTGATCTCGATCTCCTTGCTGGCGATCACATTGGCGGTGTAGAGCGAATTGGTGTCGGACTCACTGCCGTAGCTCTTGGCGACATAGTCGATCAGGCCTTCGTCCAGCGGCCAGGAATTCACCTTGCCTTCCCAGTCGTCGACGATCTTGTTGCCGAAGCGGTAGACCTCGGTCTGCTGGTAGGGAACGCGCGATGCCTTCCAGGCTTCGCGAGCGGCGTTCAGCGTGTCCGCCGAAGGCTTGGCGAGCAGCGCGTCGACGGCCTTGTCGAGGGCCTGCGCCGTGGTTAGCGAATCCTCGTATTTGGCGAGTGCGATGTCGGCATAGGTCTTGATGACCGCCTTGGCGTCGGTTTCGGCCTTGGCCGGCAGCACAAACACCGCCGCCGTCAGCGCGGCAGTCGCGCAGATCGCAGCGACCCTGCCGCCATTACGTGCTGTCATCATCGTTCTCCAGTTCCTTGGGAATTCGCTAAATGGCGCGCGTGCCAGCCCGTGACGAGGCATGGGCATGCCGCCGGGCACAACATGGACCGCGCCGTTGCGCGGTTCGTGGAAGACAGACACCGAAATGCCTCCAATCGAAAGGGTTCAAGGCCCAGACATCAAAGGATGCGCTTGCCGCGCGAGCCTCCATAAAGCGGCGAAGGGGCTGGAAGTCAACAGGTCCACCCAAGAAAATTCAATTGAAACAACTGTTTAGAATAATTCTAAACTACAACTATCAACTTTAAGCCTTTGCCGATGCGACGTAATCATGGAATGCGGCGATTGACAGGCGACCATTCCGGGTGCGACCCGGACCGGGGCTCTTGCGACGGCGGCAGACAATCGCCACGTGGCGGAATATCCTAGATTTGGGCGCAAAAAGGGCTGCGATGAAGAACGGGGTGGTCATTGTCGGTGCGGGTCACGCTGGCGTGCAGGCGGCGGCGAGCCTGCGCGAGGAGGGTTACGACGGCCCGGTCATCCTGATTGGCGACGAGAGCGAACTGCCCTACCACAAGCCGCCGCTTTCGAAGACCTTCATCAAGGACCCAGACGCAAAGCCGCAGCCCCTGCGCGGCGAAGCCTTCTATTCAGGCAGCGCCATCGACTACCGGCCGGGCGTCCGCATCGAGGCCATCGAAGCCGACGCCCACAGGCTGAGGGTATCGGGCGGCGGATCGCTCGCCTTCGATCACCTTGTCCTGGCGACCGGCGCCCGGCCGCGCCTGCTCAAGCTGCAGGGCTCGGAGCTCTCCGGCGTGGTGTCGCTGCGATCGCTCGCCGATGCGCGGCTGATCCGCGAGCTCAGCGCCCAATGCGAGGATGTCGTCATCCTCGGCGGCGGCTTCATCGGGCTCGAGATCGCCGCGACGCTGCGCGCGGCCGGGCGCAATGTCGCTGTGGTCGAAGCCGTCGACCGGCTGCTCGGGCGGGCCGTGGCGCCGGTCATCGCCAGCCATGTCAGGCAGCGCCTGGAAGCGATCGGCGTGCGGATCCATACCGGCACCACCGTTGTCGGCCTGGAGGGCAAAGGCGGCCGCGTCTCGGCCGCGATCATCTCCGGCGGCGAAAGGCTGCCGGCACAGATGGTCATCATCGGTATCGGCGTGGTGCCCAATGTCGAACTGGCCGAGACCGCCGGCATCACGGTCGCCAACGGCATCCGCGTCGACCAGCAGATGCGCAGCTCGGCGCCGGATATCCTCGCCATCGGCGATGCGGCCTCCTACCGGCACTGGTTCACCGGCGCCGATGTGCGGCTGGAATCGGTGCAGAACGCCACCGACCAAGCGCGGCTCGCCGCGCGCACCATCCTTGGCCATGCCGACGCCTATTCGGCAGTGCCGTGGTTCTGGTCGGATATCGGCGACATGAAGCTGCAGATGGTCGGACTGACCTCAGGCGGCGACAGCCATGTCGTGGCGGGCGACCTCACCGAGAACAAGTTCTCGATCTATCACTATGCGGGCAGCCGGCTGCTCGGCATCGAATCCGTCAACCGCCCCGGCGATCATATGCTCGGCCGCAAGATGCTGGGGGCCGGCTTTTCGCCCGCACCGCAGGCCGTTGCCGGCGGGCCCGATGCGATGAAGGCGGCGCTGGCCGCGTTTCAGGAGGAGCCCGCCAGGGCAACCGGTTAGGCGACACGTGCCTCGCGGATCGAGCTTTCCAGAATGTCCAGTGCCTCGTTCATGACGCTATCCTGGATGGTGATCGGCGACAGGAAGCGGATGACGTTGCCGTAGACGCCGCAGGTGAGCAGGATCAGGCCCTTGTCGAGCGCCTTGAGCCGCACCGCATTGGCGATTTCGGCCGAGGGCAGGCCCTTTTTCACATCGTTTAACTCGACCGCGTTCATGAAGCCGGGACCCCTGATGTCGACGATCTCCGGCACGTCCTCGCGGATCGACTGCAGTCGCTGTTTCAGCCTGCTGCCCAGCGCATTGGCGCGGTCGCAGAGCTTTTCCTCCTCGATGACGTCGAGCACGGCGTTGGCCGCGGCGACGCCGATCGGGCTGCCGCCATAGGTGCCGCCAAGTCCGCCAGGGCCGGGCGCATCCATGATCTCGGCGCGTCCAGTGACCGCCGACAGCGGGAAGCCACCGGCCAGGCTCTTGGCCATGGTGGTAAGGTCGGGCGCGACGTCATGATGCTCCATGGCGAACATCTTGCCGGTGCGGGCAAAGCCGGTCTGCACCTCGTCGGCGATCAGCAAAATGCCATGCTGGTCGCAGACCTTGCGCAGCGCAGTCATGAAATCGCGCGGCGCCTCATAGAAGCCGCCCTCGCCCTGCACCGGTTCGACGATGATGGCGGCGACGCGGGCGGGATCGACGTCGGCCTTGAACAGCCTGTCGAGGGCGGCGAGCGAATCGGCGACCGTTACGCCATGCAGCGCCACCGGGAACGGCGCGTGGAAGACATCGGCCGGCATGGCGCCGAAGCCGACCTTATAGGGCACCACCTTGCCGGTCAGCGCCATGCCCATGAAGGTGCGGCCGTGGAAGCCGCCGGAAAAGGCGATGACGGCCGGGCGGCCGGTGGCGTTGCGGGCAATCTTGACGGCGTTCTCCACCGCCTCTGCGCCGGTGGTGACGAAGATCGTCTTCTTGTCGAACTTGCCGGGCAGCAGGCCATTCAGACGCTCGGCCAGCCTGACATAGCTCTCATAGGGCACGACCTGATGGCAGGTGTGGGTGAAGCGATCGAGTTGCGCCTTGACCGCCTCGATCACCTTGGGATGGCGGTGGCCGGTGTTGACGACGGCGATGCCGGACGCGAAGTCGATGTAGCGGCGGCCCTCGACATCCCAGATTTCCGAGTTCTCGGCGCGATCGGCATAGATCTGCGTGGTCATGCCGACGCCGCGCGAGATCGACTGGTTCTTGCGTTCGGAAATGGCTGAATTCTTCATCTCGTCCCTCATCGGGCCATCCCTCATCGAGATAGGGGCCCGTTCTCGTTTGATGCCGTTGAAATCCGTTCTGGCCCCATTTCAGCTTTTCCTCAAGCCCACACCAGTGCCGGTCGATTGGGCCTGCCGTCACGCGGTTCCCCTAATTTGACCAGTCCGCCCATACGCGTACGACAGAGGTTTCCTTTTTGGGGGGATCGATTATCCTCGCGATTGTCCGCGGCATCCGTCGCAGGGAGCGGCCCGCGCGGTTGAGGGAACCATGAGCAGGAACGCGACACCTTCCGCCCCGACGCTTCCGGTCAACGCCTTCAATCTGTTGTCTTTTCCTGGCTCCACGATGCTCGTCTGCGCCTTGGCGGGACTGGCGCTCGCCGGGTGCCAGAAACAAGAGGCGGCGGCAAAGAAGTTGCCGATCATGGTGCGCGCCGAAACGGTCAGGATCGCCGACTACGCGCCACGGACCTCGCTGACCGGCGTGATCGCCGCGCGCACGCTGAACAACCTATCTTTCCGGGTCGGCGGCCGGATCGCCGAGCGGCTCGTCGATGTCGGCCAGCATGTCGACAAGGACGCGGTGCTGGCCCGCATCGATCCGCAGGAGCAGGAATCCGACCTGCGCTCGGCACAGGCCAACCTCGATGCGGCGCAGGCGCAGTTGACGCAGGCCGCCGCAGCCTTCGAGCGCCAGAAGATCTTGCTCGGCCAGGGTTTCACCACGCGGCGCGACTATGACACGGCGGATCAGACGCTTAAGGTGGCGCAAGGCAGCGTCAATGCCGCGCAAAGCGCGTTCGCGAATGCCAAGGAGAACTTGTCCTTCACCGAGCTCAAGGCCGGTGCGGCGGGCTTCATCACCGCCCGCCAGGTCGAAGCCGGGCAAGTGGTGCAGGCGGCGCAGACCGTCTTCACCATCGCCGAGGACGGCGATCGCGACGCGGTGTTCAACGTCCAGGAAACGCTGGTCGCGCGGACGCCGCAAACGCCGGCGGTGACGATCACGCTCTTGTCCGACCCGCAGGTCAGGGCGATGGGCAAGGTGCGCGAGATCTCGCCGGCGGTCGATCCGGCTTCGGGATCGATCCGGGTCAAGGTCGCCATTCCCGACACGCCCGCCGCCATGCCGCTGGGCGCGGCCGTGATCGGCTCGGCCAGCGCCAAGCCGATCAAGGCGATCCTGCTGCCCTGGCAGGCGCTGACCTCGACTGACGGCAAGCCGGCGGTCTGGGTGGTAGACCCATCGAGCAAGGCGGCTGCGACGACACCGGTCGAGGTGCTGGCCTATGATTCCGGCGTGGTCGTCATCAGCAGAGGGCTGGAGGCCGGCCAGAGCGTCGTCACCAATGGCGGCCAGTTGCTCAGCCCCGGACAGGCGATCGAGATCGCGGGAGCAGGCCAATGAAAAGGCTGCCGCGCATGCTTGTGCCCGCCCTGCTGTTGCTTGCGCCGCTTGCCGGCTGTTCGCAATCGGAAGACAAGCCGCCGGAGATCATCCGGCCGGTGCTGTCGGTGGTGATCGAGCCGCGCACCATCCAGACCTTCGGCTTCGCCGGCTCGATCGAGCCGCAAGTCAGCGCCGACCTCTCCTTCCGCCTGCTCGGCCGTGTCGTCGCCCGCGACGTCAAGGTCGGCGACATCGTCACCAAGGGCACGACGATCGCAGCCCTCGACCCGACGGCGCTGGAGCTTGCGGTGCAGGCGGCCAAGGCCGAGCTTTCCAACGCCGAGGCGCAGTTCGCCAACGCCGCCGCCAGCGAGGAGCGCCAGCGCCAGCTGCTGGCCGCCGCCAACACCACCCAGGCCGTCTTCGATGCCGCGCAGCAGGCGCGCAAAGCGGCCGAGGCCGGCGTCGAGCGGGCCAAGGCCTCGCTTGCCAAATCGCAGGAGCAGCTCGGCTATGCGCGCCTGTTCTCGGATTTCGACGGCGTCGTTACCGCCGTCGGCGCCGAGGTCGGCCAGACCGTGTCGCCCGGCCAGACGGTGGTCACCGTGGCGCGCTCGGACCTGCGCGAGGCGGTGGTAGACATCCCCGACCGGCTCACCGGCGATCTCGCCGCCGGCACGCCGTTCCAGGTCATCCTGCAATCGCTGCCGACCATCCAGACCGAGGCCAAGCTGCGCGAGATGGCGCCGCAGGCCGAGGGCTCGACCCGCACCCGCCGTGTCCGGCTGACGCTCACCGACCCGCCGATAGCGTTCCGGCTCGGCTCGACGGTGACGGCGACGCGCATGACCAAGGTCACGCCGACGATCGAACTGCCGCTATCGGCGCTGCTCGAGAAGGACGGGGCCGCCAAGGTCTGGATCGTCGACCCGAAGACGTCGAGCGTCAGCGCGCACGAGGTGAAGGTGGCCGCCAAAAGCGCCGCCACCTTCACCGTCACCGAAGGGCTCGAGGCTGGCATGCGCGTCGTCACCGCGGGCGTCCACAGCCTCACCGAGGGTCAGCAGGTCAAGCTACAAGAAGGGGGAGCCATATGAAGGGCTTCAACCTCTCCGACTGGGCGCTCAACCATCGCTCGCTGGTGTGGTACTTCATGCTGGTCTTCGTCGCGGCCGGCGTGTCTGCCTATCTGAACCTCGGCCGCGAGGAAGACCCCGCCTTCACCATCAAGACCATGCTGATCCAGGCCAATTGGCCGGGCGCCTCCGTCAACGAGACGGTAACGCAAGTGACGGATCGCATCGAGAAGAAGCTCGAGGAGCTCGACAGCCTCGACTACACCAAATCCGTCACCACCGCCGGCAAGACCGTCATCTTCGTCAACCTGAAGGACACCACCAAGGCGCGCGATGTCGTGCCGACGTGGATTCAGGTGCGCAACATGGTCAACGACATCTGGTCGCAGTTCCCGCAAGGCGTGGTCGGGCCGTTCTTCAACGACCGTTTCGGCGACGTTTACGGCAACATCTACGCCTTCACCGCCGACGGGCTGACGCCGCGCCAGCTGCGCGACTATGTCGAGGATGTCCGCACCAAGATCCTGACCGTGCCGAACGCCGGCAAGGTCGACCTTGTCGGCGCCCAGGACGAGGCGATCTACCTCGAATTCTCGACCCGCCAGATCGCAGCACTCGGCCTCAACCAGCAGGCGATCGTGGCCAGCCTGCAGGCGCAGAACGCGATCACGCCGTCCGGCGTCATCCAGTCCGGACCGGAGCGCATCAGCGTGCGCGTGGGCGGCCAGTTCACCTCGGAAGAGAGCCTGCGCGCCATCAACCTGCGCGTCAACGACCGCTTCTTCCGGCTGAGCGACGTGGCGACGATCAGGCGCGGCTATGTCGACCCGCCGACGTCGCTGTTCCGCTTCAACGGCCAGGATGCCATCGCGCTCGCCATCGGCATGAAGCCCAACGCCAATCTGCTGCAGTTCGGCGAGGCCTTGCACGAGGAGATGAACAAGGTGCTGGCCGACCTGCCGGTCGGCGTCGGCGTGCATCTGGTCGCCGACCAACCGGTGATCGTCGAGGAAGCGGTATCGGGCTTCACCCGCGCCCTGTTCGAGGCGGTGGCCATCGTGCTTGCCGTGTCTTTCATCAGCCTCGGCATGCGCGCCGGCTTCGTCGTGGCGCTGTCGATCCCGCTGGTACTCGCCATCACCTTCACCGTCATGGCCTATCTCGGCATCTCGCTGCAGCGCATCTCGCTGGGCGCGCTGATCATCGCGCTCGGCCTGCTGGTCGACGACGCCATGATCGCGGTCGAGATGATGGTGGCGCGGCTGGAGGTCGGCGACAACCTGCGCAAGGCGGCGACCTACGTCTACACCTCGACCGCCTTCCCGATGCTGACCGGCACGCTGGTGACGGTCGCCGGCTTCATCCCGATCGGCCTCAACAACAGCGCCGCCGGCGAATACACCTTCACGCTGTTCGTCGTCATCGCCGTGTCGCTGCTGGTGTCATGGATCGTGGCGGTGCTGTTCGCGCCACTGCTCGGCGTCACCATCCTGCCGGCGACGATGAAGGCCAAGCATCATGACCAGCCCGGACGCTTCACCTCGATGTTCCGGCGCGTGCTGGTCCTTTCGGTGCGCCGGCACTGGCTGACCATCATCGCGACGGTGCTGCTGTTCGCGGCCTCCATCGCCGGCTTCGGCCTCGTCCAGCAGCAGTTCTTCCCGCCGTCCGACCGGCCGGAGCTGATCGTCGACTGGAACCTGCCGCAGAATTCATCGATCACCGAGACGCGCGACCAGATGGAGCGCTTCGAAGGGCGCGCGCTGGTCGGCAATCCCGATATCGACCATTTCTCATCCTATATCGGCCAGGGCGCGGTGCGCTTCCTGCTGGCTTATGACGTGCAGCCGGCCAATCCCTATTTCGGCCAGACGGTCATCGTCACCAAGAGCATCGAGGCGCGAAACCGGGTCAAGCCGGCGCTGGAAAAGCTGCTGCGCGAGGAGTTCGTCGGCACCGATGCCTTCGTCAAGCCGCTCGAGCTCGGGCCGCCTGTCGGGCGCCCGGTGCAGTACCGTGTCGGCGGTCCCGACATCCAGACGGTGCGGGACCTGGCGCAGGAGTTCGCCGGCATCATCTCCGCCAACCCGCAGCTGGCGGCGCCCACTTTCGACTGGAAC
>NZ_RZOI01000780.1:0-2693 GCF_004022645.1 Mesorhizobium sp. M4A.F.Ca.ET.020.02.1.1
GATTCGTGATCCCTTGCTGCGCGCCCGCCTCGGCGAGGCCGCTGAGGGGCGCGTGCGAAGCAATTTCGATCATATGGCAAGCATCGGACAGCTCAAGCAACTGTTCCAGCAGGAGTGGCAGGCTGCCGAATGAAGCGGCTGCGCGCCTTCTTCTATGTCCAGCACCTGCTCGGCATCGGCCATCTCGCGCGCGCCAGCCGCATCGCGGCGGCTTTGGCCGATGACGGGTTTGACGTAACCGTCGTGACCGGCGGAGCGCCGATCGCGGGGTTTCCGGGACCGGGGGTAAAATCTGTGCCCCTGCCACCTGTCACCTCCGGTGATGAAGGATTTTCAGGGTTGGTCGACCTGCAGGGCAAACCCATCGACGATGATTTCAAGAAGTGGCGCTCAGAGATGCTGCTGCAGGCATTCCGGGATTGCAGGCCTGATATCGTCATTATCGAGGCGTTTCCATTTGGACGCCGGCAGATGCGTTTCGAACTCTTGCCGCTGATCGAGGCCATCGAAGCGACGTCGCCCAGACCGCTGCTGGCGACGTCCGTCCGCGATATCCTTCAGGAGCGCGTCAAGCCGGGCCGAAACGAGGAAACGGTCGATCTCATCAACAGGCATTTCGACCTTGTCATGGTCCACGGCGACCCGGCTTTCGCAACCATCGACAGGACATTTCCACTGGCTGGGGCGATCACAGCCGAGGTCACCTACACGGGGCTCGTTGCCGCGCCGCCACCGCCCGCGGCCTCCGAGCGCTTCGACGTTCTGGTGTCGGTTGGCGGCGGCGCTGCCGGAAAACACCTGGTCAGCTCCGCCATCGCCGCCGCTAGGAATGCCAACAACGTTTGGAAATGGTGTTTGATCACCGGCCCAAACCTGCCGAAAGACGAATTTGACGCGATCGCGCGCGATGCCACGCCGGGTCTGTCCATCTTCCGGTTCCGCGAGGATTTCGCCAGCCTGCTAACCGGCGCCCGCCTGTCAGTTTCGCAGGCGGGTTACAACACGGTCTGCGATGTCCTGCGCGCGGGTTGTCGCTCCCTGCTCGTTCCATTTGCAGCTGGCGCGGAAACCGAACAAACGGTTCGCGCCCTGATGCTCGAAGAACTCGGTCTTGCAACGGTGCTGATGGAAAAGGACCTGTCGCCTGAAGGTCTGGCGCAAGCGATCGAACAGGCGCTTGTGGGACCGACGCCACCCGGGCATCGTCTCGATCTGGAAGGGGCGCGTCACTCGGCGCAAATCCTGCGCGAGCGGTATCGAACCTGGTCCGTAAGATCCTAACGCGGGTCGCGCCTGGATCAGATTCGCGCAACGCGCTTCAAACAGTTCCAATCAGCATGAAGCGCGTATAGTTCTTTGTCGGCAACTCGCCGGAAAACCTGATCTCCCGCAGCGCCGCCATGGCTTCGAAGGCTGCCAGTGAAGCCACGCAGTTGATGTGCGTCGGCTCGCTGAAATAGTCGTTCGATTGCAGAAGCACAGTCGTGCCCCGCGGAAGCAGAGCAAGCCAGGCGCTGAGATCGGCTATGTGTTCGCAGCTTGTATTGACAACCAGGTCAGGTTGCCCGGCCGCATAGTCGAGTGCGTACATATCGTCCGTCAGCGCCCGGAACCGATCGCCGGCTTCCCGGTTGAGGGTCCGGGCGACCGGCGCGACTTCGGGATCGATGTCGATGCTATCGACCGCCGCGATGTCGAAGCGGGCATCGTTGAAAAGCATTGCCGGCAATACGCCGTACCATCCGCCCAGCACCCATATGCGCCCGAACCGGCCGCCGCAACTTTCGAACAGCCTGTCGAGCGCCCACATCTTGCAGGCGACCTGCTTGTGGTTGAAGGCATTGGCGATGTCGGCCTGCGGATGCTTGGCTATGACGCGCGCCAGCCCTGCAACGAGAGGGTGCTTGACATAGGCGGCAATTCCCCGCGTGAGGTCCAGGGCCTGTTCGTGCCCGTCCGTGCCGGCATTGCGTGGTTGCGTGATATCCATCATATTCGCCTTGTATGTTGGGATTTCGGGCGACACAACGCAATCTTGCCTCCGCCTCGCAGGCTTTGAACGTGTCGCCAGCGCTGATTGCCGATGCGCCGTTCACCAGCAGATGCTTTTACTTTGCTTTAGACCGAAGGTTCACAGTCGCATATGGAACCCAGCCTAGCCCGCTATATCTGGAGGCACACCAAGAAGCAGCAGATATGGATATTGCTGATCGTTCTGCTGTCGATGATCCCGTATTTCATGTCCTTCGACCTGCCGAAGCTGATCGTCAACGGCCCGATCCAGGGCAAAGGTTTCGAGCAACCGGGAGCCACCCAGCCATTCATGAGACTGCACTATGACCTGCCGTTCATTGGCGAGGTCCAGTTGTTCTCCGGCTTTCAGCTCGACCGCACGGCAACGCTGCTTGCCCTCAGCGTCGTGTTCCTGTTGCTGGTCGTCATCAACGGCTTGTTCAAACTCTACATCAACACCTACAAGGGCCGCCTCGGCGAACGCATGCTGCGGCGTATCCGCTTCGATCTGGTCGATCGAGTGCTGCGGTTTCCGCCGTTTTACTTCAAACGGGTGAAATCCGCCGAAGTGGCGACCATGGTGAAGGACGAGGTGGAGCCGCTGGGCGGCTTCATCGGCGACGCCTTCCTGCAGCCGGTGCTGCTCGGCGGCCAGGCGCTGACGGCCATGCTGTTCATCA
>NZ_RZOI01000781.1:0-2689 GCF_004022645.1 Mesorhizobium sp. M4A.F.Ca.ET.020.02.1.1
GGGCGTAGCGGCAATTGCCGCCATGCTTGCTTTGTTGCCGCGCACGGCGGGGTCGTCGAACAGCCCCGCCAGCCTGTCGCACGAGGTCCGCGTTTTGGGACGTCAGCAGGTCTGGACCTCGCTGATCCTGATGCTCATGCTGATGATCGGCCAGTTCGGCCTGTTCACCTACATCACCCCGACCTTGCTCGAAGTCACCGGCCTCGATGAGAGCCTGGTGCCCTGGGTGCTGCTGCTCAATGGCGTCGGCGCGACCATCGGCGTCTTCCTCGGCGGCAAGCTCGCCGACTGGAAGCTGATGCCGTCGCTGATCACCATGCTGTTCCTGCAGGCGCTGATGCTTGGCGTCATCTATGCCGTCAGCCCCTACCCCGTGCCGATGGTCGTTGCCATCGTCATCTGGGGCGGCCTCAACTTTGCCATCGGCGCGCCGATCCAGACCCGCATCCTGGCCTGGACGGCGGACGCCTCCAACCTCGCCTCCTCGCTCATCCCGTCAGGCTTTAATGTCGGCATCGCGCTCGCTGCGTCGCTGGGTGCGGCCATGCTCAATGCCGGCTATGGCTATCGCAGCCTGCCGGTGGTCGGCGCGCTGGCCATGCTGGTCGCGGTCGTCGTGGCGGTCGCATCGCAGGTCTGGGAAGGACGCAGCCGCGTGGCGCCGCCGCTGCCGGCGGCGGCTGAGTAGCGACGCCGTTGTCGCGAGCCGCTGCGCGCCAGGAAGCCCGGCAAAACAACGCGTTGCGACACCGCCCTGAATCAATTCTTCAGACCGGCAGGATTACAAGTCGATGCGGAAGCGCAGGCTCTCGGCGCCGCCATAGGCGGCATCCTCGAAGAAGCGGCCGACGAGCTTGCCGCCATTAGCCAGGATCACCTTGTGCGAGGTCGGATTGCCGGGCTTGGCGGTAATCTCGACGAAGGGCAGGCCGACCGCCCTCGCCTCGCCGAGCATCAGCCGCAGCGCCTCCGTCGCATAGCCGCGCCCGCGCTTCCACGGCACCACCGCATAGCCGATATGGCCAAGCACATGAGACGGCAGCGCCGCCGTGCCGGGTTGCCAGCGGAAGCCGATCGAGCCGGCGGCCTCGCCGTCCCAGATCCAGCGCCGGAAGCCGGGCAGTCGCGGCACCGTTGTGCCGTCCGGCAAGGTGATCGGCGGCCCCCTGCCCTCGGGATCGTCGAGGCTGGCGAGGAAGGCGGCCGGGTCTTCCTCTATTGCCGCAAGCTGTTCGCGGGTCGCTTCCTCAAGCCGCACATTGTCCGGCGACCAGCCGCGCTCCAGCGCCGCCTTGTAGGACGGCAGATGTTCGAGCGCTGGTTTGACGATTTCAACCATGATGTATTCCGGCTTTGGGGTGGGCAGCTAAACTAGAAGTGTTTCGCAGATTGGCGCGAGGCCTTTTATGATTGGCTCGTGGTGATTCACCGCTGAGACACTGCGTTGATGGGGGGAACTATGCGATTGAGATATGTCCCGCTGGGTGTCGCTATCCTCGGCCTCCTGGCCACTGTCGTCGCCGTGACGGTATCGGCGCGATCCTTCGCCGCCCTGCAACCGTCCAACATTCCGGCCTGGCTGCACGCCCATGTTGGCGAGGGCGATGGTCAGATCGCAGCGGTCGTCCTGGAGCGGGCGCGCGCGCTTTACCTGAAAAAAGTGGCCGCCGGCGCCGTCAAGAACCCCTGCTACTTCGCCATGGATGCGACGCGTCCCGGCGATCTCGGCAATGGCGTGCTGGGGCGCCGCTACTACATCATCTGCGAAGCCAGCCAGTCGTTTCGCGCGATCTCGTCGGGCCACGGCGGCGGCCGCAACCTGAAAGGCAACGTCAATTTCTCAAACGGCAGGCGATGCGCCAAGAACTTCGGCAATGCGATGGATTCGGAATTGACCGCCGGTGGCGCCTATATGACCCGCGAGGCGAAAACCTCATTCAAGGGCTTCTATCGCACCGGCGCAAAACAGGACACCGCTTTCCTGCGCACCTTCATCCAGTTCGATGGCGAAGGCGAAGCCGCCAATGCCAGGCAGCGTGTTATTGGCGGCCACGCGGCCCAGGTGCTGCGCGGCATGTGCCTGCGCAAAAACCCGAACAGTTCTTACGCCGACCATGAAGGCATGGTGCCGTTCGGCAAGCTGGTGGACTATGCCGGCGGCCGCAGCAATGGCTGCACCAGCTGGTCGGCGGCCGATGCCACGCAGCTCATCGCGATGGTCAAGGGCAACCCGACGACGCTCTACATCTATCCGGAATCGCGCGACATCGCCGCCGCGGCGAGCGGCCATTCCGCTTCGAGCTCCTACTGGAACGCATCCTGTCTGAAGGAGATCGGCACGCCGAAATTCTGGCCGAGGACGACCCTCGAGCCGATCATTGCCCAGTACAAGAAGGACCATCCGGCACCGCCGCCACAGGCGCTGCCAATCTGCAAGGGCTCATGAGCCCGCCGCACCCATGAAGTGGGCAAGCGCAGATTACTGCAGCAGTCCTTTTACGATCGCGCTTGCCTTGGCGAAGTCCATCTGGCCGGCGTACTTCTGCTTGAGCACGCCGATCACCTTGCCCATGTCCTTCTGGCTGGCGGCGCCCATCGCCGCGATCGCCGCGCGTGCCGCGGCGGTAACGGCCGCATCGTCGAGCTGCGTCGGCAGGAAGCCGCGGATGATCTCCATCTCGCCACGCTC
>NZ_RZOI01000782.1:0-2683 GCF_004022645.1 Mesorhizobium sp. M4A.F.Ca.ET.020.02.1.1
CCGCTTCGGCGGCCCCAACTGCTCGATCTTGCCGCGATTGAACCCCGCCACGCGACTGGACATCGTCAGCGCCTCGGTCTGGTCGTGGGTCACGTAGACCACGGTGACGCCGAGCCGCTGCTGGATATGCATGATTTCGTACTGCATCTCCTCGCGAAGCTGCTTGTCGAGCGCGCCGAGCGGCTCATCCATCAGCACCAGCGACGGCTCGAAGACCAGCGCACGAGCAAGGGCCACACGCTGCTGCTGGCCGCCCGAGAGCTGCCCCGGCAGGCGTCCGCCGAGGCTGTCCAGACGTATCATCGCCAAGGCCTTGGTCACCCGCTCGGCCGTCTCGGACTTGCCGATGCCGCGAGCCTGAAGCGGGAATGCGATGTTCTCCGCGATCGTCATATGAGGGAACAGGGCATAGCTCTGGAAGACCATGCCGATGTTGCGTTTTTGCGGTGGCATCGAACCGATCGAGGCGCCGTCGAGCAGAATATCGCCTGCCGACAGGTTCTCGAAACCGGCGAGCATCATCAGGCACGTCGTCTTGCCCGAGCCCGACGGTCCGAGCAGGGTGATGAACTCGCCGCGCTCGATGCCGAGGTTGAGGTCGTGCACGACATTCACACTGCCGTAGCTCTTCTGGACGCCCGCAAACTCGACGAATTTATTCTGCGGAACGGCACCGCCGCGGGCATGCACCACTCTTACGCCTCCCTTTTCGAAGTCACGCAGTCCCCGCCCGTTGGCGGTACCTTCGCCGACGCCTCGGGGGAGCAACTCGCTCTGCTCACGACGAAGCATTGGGATCAAGGCAAAAATCTCCCTGACGGGTCGTTTCAATCCAGCTTGAGCTTATCTACGATCACCAATATCGTATTGTCAAGAGAAACGACGTACCCCATAATAAGACGATTGCACCGAGAGGCCAGGTGCGCCCCTTGCAGCCTTTTCATCCCATTTTGTTCCGCTTGAGAAAACCATGTTCCGAATTATGATACAAAAAATCACTGGGTCAACAGCCGTACCCCAGTCTGAGCGGATCGCTGAAACGGGAGGCAGGCCGTGACCCAATCCGACGATCAGAGGCTTGGGGTGAAGTCGGTCCACCTGGCGTTCGAAGTTCTCGAGGCTGTTGCCTTCGAGCCCGGCGAGATCGGCGTCAGCGAACTTGCCAACAAGTTGCAGACAACGAAGGGGACGGTATTTCGGCATCTACAGACGCTGGTGGAACGGGGCTATCTTATCCAGAATGCCTCGACCCAGCGCTACCGTGTCGGGGCGCGAGCCTACCTGATTGGCCGAGCGGCGGCAGAACGTGTGGACATCATTGCCGGCTCGCAGGATGCGATGCGATCGCTTCGCGACGAAACCGGCGAGACGGTGGTCGTTTCCAGCCTCAGCAACCGCGGCAACATCGTCATGAACACCATGATCGGCAAGTCGTCGCTTGAGATCGGCGTCAGGGTGGGCAGCGTGCTCGAACCGCACGCTACCGCGCAGGGCAAGGCAGTCCTCGCATTCGACACCCAGGGCCTCGCCAAGCAATTGCGGCGCAGAGGCCTTACGGGGCTGACGCCGTACACCGTGACGGACATCGACGAGCTCGAGCGGCAGTTGGAAGCGGTGCGCGCGCAAGGTTATGCCACCGCGGCGGAAGAAATGCTGCTCGGAATTAGCGCGCTCGCCGCGCCGGTGATGGACGGCTCAGGCAAGACGGCGGGCTCGATCGCAATCGTCGGGTCGATCCAGAACATCGGCCGCCAACCGGCGCCCGAGCAGATCGAGGCAGTGCTGCGGGCGGCACAAAGGGTTTCGTGGAATCTGGGCTATGTCGGCCACCTCCCCTTCGAGCCGCGCGGTGGTCGTATTCCGACAAGGAAGGCGGCGGGCTAATGACGCGTCTCGTCCGCGATACCATTCTGTATTGCGTGACGATGTTTTGTATTGCGTTCCGAATGAATTGACGGAGCGCTTGATCGCGGCTAGTGTTCTGCCCGGTCATAGGCGGCGCAGAGGCACCGCCATTCTGTACAGCTGAAAGGACCAGGCAGGACTTCCGGCCGCTTCTGCGGGCGGCGGATTCCTCTGTTCCCGACGGACCTCACTTCAAGCGGAACGGATCGCATGTCGGCAAATCTCTTCATCAACGGAAAATGGTCCGCGGGCTCCGGTGATCGCCGAGGAAATGTCCTCAACCCGGCTACGGGCGAGACCATCGGCGAGATCGCCTTTGCCGAGACGGCGGATCTCGATGCTGCGCTGGTCGCCGCTCAGCAGGGCTTCCACGGTTGGAGCCGGGTTTCCGCGTACGAACGCGCCAACATCCTGCGGCGGGCCGCGAACCTGACCAGGGAGCGCGCCGACGCCATCGCCCATGCCATCACACGCGAGCAGGGCAAGCCATTGTCGGAAGCGCTGATGGAGGCGCGCGGTGCCGGAGATCACATCGATTGGTATGCCGAAGAAGGACGCCGCGCTTACGGCCGCGTCATCCCGGCGCGCGCGCCGAGCACACTGCAGATGGTGCTGCCGGAGCCTGTCGGACCAGTGGCCGCCTTCTCCCCATGGAACTTTCCGATCGGACAGATCGTGCGCAAGATCGCCGGCGCCCTGGCGGCCGGCTGCTCGATCATCGCGAAGGCGCCCGAGGAGACGCCAAGTTGCGTTGTCGAGCTGGTGAAGTGCTTCGAGG
>NZ_RZOI01000783.1:0-2681 GCF_004022645.1 Mesorhizobium sp. M4A.F.Ca.ET.020.02.1.1
GCTCCGACTGGAGACGATCGGCCAGGCGCACGCAGACCGAGGGAGGCCTTTATGCCTGATGTGATTGAGGCCAAACGGCCGCGCCAGGCCGATCGTCTCCAGTCGGAGCGGCCGATGATCGAGATCCGCGATGTCACCCGCAGCTACGGTGCCTTCAAGGCGCTTGACGATGCTTCGCTGACCATCCGGGAAGGCGAGTTCTTCTCGTTGCTCGGCCCA
The DNA here is from genome assembly GCF_004022645.1 of Mesorhizobium sp. M4A.F.Ca.ET.020.02.1.1. Taxonomy (NCBI): domain Bacteria; kingdom Pseudomonadati; phylum Pseudomonadota; class Alphaproteobacteria; order Hyphomicrobiales; family Phyllobacteriaceae; genus Mesorhizobium; species Mesorhizobium sp. M4A.F.Ca.ET.020.02.1.1. The sequence continues at coordinate 220 of NZ_RZOI01000783.1, forward strand.
TCTGGCTGCGGCAAGACCACGCTCTTGCGCATGATCGCCGGCTTCGACAATCCGACCAGCGGCTCGATCGCCGTCGACGGCCAGCCGATGGAGGGCATTCCCGCCAACCGCCGTCCGACCAACATGGTATTCCAAAGCTATGCCATCTTCCCACATCTCAATGTCGAGCAGAACGTCGCCTACGGGCTGAAGCGCTTGAAGCTGCAAGCGGGCGAGGAAAGGCGCCGCGTCGAGGAGGCACTCGCGCAGGTGTCGCTGACCGGTCTCGGCAAGCGCGGGGCCACCGAGCTCTCCGGCGGCCAGCGCCAGCGCGTGGCGCTCGCCCGCGCGCTGGTCATGCGTCCCAAGGTGCTGCTGCTCGACGAGCCGCTCTCGGCGCTGGACAAGAAGCTGCGCGAGCAGATGCAGGTTGAACTGCGCCGGTTGCAGCAGGCGGTCGGCATCACATTCGTGCTGGTCACGCATGATCAGTACGAGGCGCTGGCCATGTCGGACCGCATCGCCGTGATGTTCGGCGGCAAGATCGCGCAGATCGCCTCGCCGAAGGAGATCTATCAGCGCCCCGTCAACCGCCAGGTGGCCGATTTCCTCGGCGGCATGAACTTCGTCAAGGCCGAAATCGTCGAGGAGAACGGCGCCTCGCTGGTGCTCGACACGCTGGGTTTCGGCCGCGTCAGGACCGACAAGCCGAAGGCTTTTGTCCGCAATGGCGGCGCGGCGACGCTCGGCATCCGGCCGGAACGGCTGCGCGTACTGTGGGACAATGCGACGGCCAAATTCGAGGTCGCCGGCAAGGTGGTCGAGCGCCACTATTTCGGCGAGATCACCCACCTGATCGTCGAGATACCCGGCCTGGAAAAGCCGCTCTCGGTGACGGAGACCAACGATTTCGGCGCCGACGACATCCCCGTCGGCGCGCCGATCCGCCTCGCCTACGATCCCGAAGCCCTGGTGGCGATGGCGGATTGAAGGCTGGTCAGGATCTTTCCGGCGGCGATGCGCCCGGCCACGATAGCGCCCTCGACATAGGCGGGAAATGACGGCGACACTTCCGACGAGGCGAAATGCACCGGCGGCGCGCCGGCAAGAATCGTGCGCTCGGCATCCCGTGCCGTCGCGTCGACGATGAGATCGCCATAGGCGCCGCCGCTCCAGCGGTCATCCGTCCAGTCGCGGTGGCTGAAATCGAGCATATCGGCCGCCTCCGGGCCAAGCGCATCCACGAGCTTCGCCGTGACTTCGGCGCGCAACGCCGCGGCGCTCAGCTTGCGGCAGCGCAGCGCCAGCGGTCCGCCGATGAAGACGACGAGCGCTGCGTGCTCGGCATCCTTGCTGGCGTCGCATGCAAACAGGCCCGGCATGTCGCGCCACATCACCATGCCGCTCAGATCCCGTTCGCGCCAGAACGGCTTGGGGTAACGGATCAGTATCTTGACCACCGCGCCGCTTTCCCAGACGCCAAGCGCCTTCTTCAAGGCCGCCGGCAAGGCGGGCTGAAAATCGAGCTTGTCGGCCGTCGCAGGCGGCAGGGCGACCAGGGCCTCGCGCGCCTCGATGGCAGCACTGCCCGAGACGACGCGAACGCCTGACGGTCGGCGCTCGATGCGAATGACCGCTTCGTTCAGCCGCAGCCGGTCGCCGAGGTCGCCGGCAAGGTCCTCGGCCAGCGACTGCATGGTTTCGCGCAGAAAATACTGCAGCTCCGGCACTTCGTTGGTGATGCGGCGATCATTGTCGATCAGATACCAGAGCAGCAGCTTGTCCAGCGCCAGGCACCACAGGCCCTCGATCATCGAACGGAAGGCCGCCTTGGCATCGGCCGGATCCTCCTGGCGTTGCAGCCAGCCGGCGACGGTCAGCCCAGCGATCGCGGGATCGTCCGGCTCGATTCGGTTCATGCGTTCGCGGATCGCCATCGCGGTCACATAGGTCCGCTCCGCCTGGCCGGCCGACATCGACGGATGGGTGATGAAATCGCCATAGACATAGGTCTCGACGAATGTCTTGCCGCGCGCCTTAGCCAGCGCCATCAGCTCTGGCATGTCCTCGCACAGGAACTGGCCGCCACGGTCGATCAGCTCGCCGAGCCCGTTCCGCGTCGCCTCCACCCGCCCGCCGACCCGGTCGCGCGCTTCCAGCACGAGGAAATCGATGCCGGCCTTCTTCAGCTCGAGCGCGGCCGTCAGGCCGGTGAAGCCGGCCCCGACGATGACGACTCCGGTTCTGTCAGCTGCCGTCGTCAATAGCCGGCCTTGATCTTCTCGAACGCGGCCACCATGCCATCGGCAAGCGCGTAGGCGGCGCCCGCTCCGACGGTGACGACGGCGGCAAGAGCAAGGCAACGAATCGTGGAATTCATGACGCGAAACTCCCCCGTCGCGAAAAGCGACGGGGGAGGTTAGGAGAATTCCCGGGCGTTGGCGAGCCCGTCCGCCGGAGCGGACGGGACACCAGAATCAGGC
>NZ_RZOI01000784.1:0-2680 GCF_004022645.1 Mesorhizobium sp. M4A.F.Ca.ET.020.02.1.1
GTCCGGCGGATTGCCCCAGGGACCGGGGGGAGGGCCGTGGGGTCGTTCCGCCGAAGCGAGGATCTCGAGCTGCTCGGGCGTCAGCTTGGTGCGGAGCGCTGAGATCGCGTCCTTGAGCCTGGCTGCCGCGATGGCGTGCTGCGTCACGTCGTCGGCCAGCTTCTCCTGGAAGGCGAAGGGATCGCGGGCCTCAGGCTTGCCGGCGGGACCGTTGCCTGCCGCATCGGGGCCGCGCCCGCCGGTGCCGCCCGGACCATGGTCGGGCCGCGGTGGCGCCAGCACCGCCTGCAGGGCGCTGGTATAGTCGCGCCAAGCGTCGAGCTGCTCGGATCGCACACCGATCTTGGTCTCAAGCGCGGAAAGCCGGGCCGCGAGCATGAATTCCGGCGGCGGTCCCATCCGGCGTTCACCAAAGCGCTGCGGACCGTGGCCTTCCGGACCGAAGCCGTCCGGTCCGTGCCGCATCGGCCCATGTGGGCCGGGCCAGGGCATTGGCCCCCGGTCCGCGCCGTCCGGCTGCGCCAGCATCGGCGGCTGGTCACCGGGCGCATCCGGCTGCGCCGCCAGCACGGGATGAATGGCCGCGACCGAGAACAGGCCGAGCGCAAAAAGTCTGCTTCGCATGACGTAATCCTTTCCTGCATGCTTCGGATCGCTGGAGGATAGGAAGCGTCTTTTGCCGCTTTGCTTCGGCGCGTTGCTGAAGGTTTCCGCAAAAGGGAGATTTGTTTCCCAATGTTTCCGGGCGCCGGGTGGAAACATTGGGTTGCAATTTTCCATGCCGCTTGCCCGCCGCGCTCCTATAATCGCCGGCAAACAAGCAAACAGGGCAGGAAATGCAGGCGGGCAGGTAATGCAGGCACAACCCCACATCCTCGTCGTCGACGACGACCGCGAAATCAGGACGCTGCTCGGGCGCTATCTCGATGGGCAGGGCTTTCGCGTCTCGGTGGCGGCTGACCGGCGCGAATCCGAGCAGAAGCTCGGCTCGGGCCAGTTCGACCTGATCGTGCTCGACGTCATGCTGCCCGACGGCTCGGGCCTCGACATCTGCAGGGCGCTGCGCGATCGCAAGCCGCATATTCCGGTCATCCTACTGACGGCGCTGAAGGAGGATGTGGACCGCATCATCGGGCTGGAGCTCGGCGCCGACGACGATCTCGGCAAACCGTTCAACCCGCGCGAGCTTGCCGCCCGCATCCGTGCCGTGCTCAGGCGCTCAGCACCGGAAGAGGCTCCGCCGCGTGTGCGCGTCTACCAGTTCGCCGGCTACAGGCTGGAGCCGGACACGCGCAAGGTGATGGATGCCGAGGGCGCGCTGATCGACCTCACCGGCGCTGAGTTCGACCTGCTGCAGGTCTTCCTCGACCGCCCCGGACGGCTGTTGTCGCGCGATCAGTTACTCGATCTGACGCAAGGCCGCGAGCGTGACCCGCTCGACCGATCCGTCGACGTGCTGATGAGCCGACTGCGGCGCAAGTTCGGTGACGCGGGCGAGGGTCCGCTGTTCAAGACGGTGCGCAATGGCGGCTACCAGCTCACCGCGCGCGTCGAGACGGCCGAGGCCGAAGCATGACCTCGCTGCGCCGGCGCCTGATCATCCTGCTGGTCGCGTCGATCGTCGGCGTCGTGGGCCTTGCCACGTTCGTCGCGATCAAGGTGCTCGGCGGGCCGTCCCCCGAGCTCATCATGCGGCCGGTCGCCCGCCAGGTGCAGCTCATGGTGCAACTGGTTCCGGGCCATGTGGCCGGTCCGAGTGACGCGCCGATCAACATCAGCGACCGTCCCGCCGACGGTTTCGAGGACCTCAAGCACACGCGAGTGCTCAACGACATCCTGCATGACGACGGTCTCGACCTTTCGGCGACCGTCAGCCGCAACCCCGGCAGTCCCGGCATGGTCGCCTCGGTCGCGCTGCCCGGCAATCGCTGGATGATCGTCGACGTGCCGGACTTCAATCCACCGCGCGATGTCTGGTTCGTGCTGGCCGGCTGGATCACGCTGATCGCGCTCGGCGCCACGGCGGTCTCGGTCTATTTCACCGCCGTGCTGGTGCGGCCGCTGGAGATGCTGGAGACGGCGGTCAGCAAGATCGGATCGGACGGCGTGCTGGCGGCGGTGCCGGAGAAGGGGTCGGCGGAAGTCCGGGCGACGGCGCATGCGCTCAATCAGCTCTCCGCCAGGCTGAAGACGGCGATGGAGAGCCGCATGCGGCTGGTCGCCGCCGCCGGCCATGACCTGAGGACGCCGATGACGCGGATGCGGCTCAGGGCTGAATTCCTCGACGACGACCGCGAAAAATGGCTGCACGACCTCGATGAGCTCGACCGCATCGCCGACAGCGCGATCCGGCTGGTGCGCGAGGAGGTCAACCAGGATGCCGTCGAGCCGGTCGACCTGGCGAGGCTGCTGCGCGACATCCAGGCCGAGATGATCTCGCTCGGACATCCGGTCTCTGTCGGCCAGCTCGACAAAGTCTCGGTCAAGGCCGGCGCGCTTGGCCTCAGGCGGGCTCTGCGCAACCTGATCGTCAACGCCGCTACACATGGCAGGGGCTGCAGCGTTGCCCTGACGAGCGCCGGCGGCCAGGCCGTGCTGACCATCGACGATGATGGGCCGGGCATTCCGCCGGAACTGCTCAACAAGGCGTTCGAGCCGTTCTTCCGGGTCAATCCGGGGC
>NZ_RZOI01000785.1:0-2672 GCF_004022645.1 Mesorhizobium sp. M4A.F.Ca.ET.020.02.1.1
GTTTATTAGAATTTAGTCATGCTAGCGCGATCGAACGAAACGACCAATGCCGAGACGGCTTTGGCGCCAGCAGCGCCAGCCGGTACGCGGGGTGATGCGTTCGACCTCGCGCAGCGGCATTCGCGCCGCGTGCGCGTGCTCAAATTCGCGGTGCCGCTGCTTGCGGCCGTCATCGCCATTGCCTTTCCCGTCTACTCCTATCTTGCGGCCCCGGTGTCGATTTCGGTGCAGGCCGAAGGCAGCGCCTTTGCCGACGGCAAGCTGGTGATGGCCAACCCCAAGCTCAACGGTTTCACCAAGCAGAAGCTGCCCTATTCGCTGACGGCGCTGCGCGCCATTCAGGACGTCGGCAAGCAAGGCATCATCGATCTGGAAGGGATCAATGCCAAATTGCCGTTGACGTCCGACAATGTGGCGACCGTCAACGCCACGCGCGGCGTCTACGACCGCGACGGCAACACAATGAGCCTGACCAGCGACATAATGGTGACGACGACCGACGGCATCGAAGCCAAGCTCAAATCAGTCTTCCTCGACATGGGCAAAGGCACTATGAAGACGGATGATCCGGTCGATGTCAGCCGTGGCGGCTCGCGGATCACGGCGGATTCGATGGCGGTCCAGGACAACGGCAAGGTTCTGGTTTTCGAGAACAAGGTGCGCGTCAACATCGATCCCGCCAGCTTGAGGGCGGCAGAGCAACAGAGCGGAGAATCGAATGCGTCGCAGTAGTTTGGCAGGGCTTTTGGGCGCGGCCTCGGTGCTGTTGTTGCTTGGCGTGGCGCCGTCGCTCGCCCAGTCCGGCGCGAGCAGCCAGGTCTCAGGCCTCAAACTTTCCGGCGACCAGCCGATCCAGATCGAGAGCGACAAGCTGGAGGTCCGCCAGGCGGACAGCGTCGCCGTGTTCAGCGGCAACGTCACCGTGACGCAAGGCCCGACCACGCTCAAGGCCGGCAAGATGACGGTCTACTATGTCAAGGATCCCAATGCCGCCAAGGGCGCGGCGGCCGGCGCATCGGCGATGACCGGCTCGGCCAACATCGATCACCTGGTTGTCGACAACAAGGTCTACATCAAATCGAACGACCAGATCGCCACCGGCGACAACGGCACTTTCGACATGAAGACGCAGGTGCTCGTGCTTTCCGGCAAGGAAGTGGTGCTGTCGCAGGGCCCCAATGTGCTCAAGGGCTGCAAGCTCACCGTTCAGATGAAGAGCGGCCTCGCCCAGGTCGACGGCTGTGGCGGGCGCGTCATCATGTCGATGACGCCGCCGCCGAAGTCTGGAGCGCCGAAGCAATAATGGCCGGCGTACCGTCGCTGCTGGCTCGCCTTCCGGGGCGGGCCGCCGGCAAACCAGCGGCGCCGGCGACGGTTTCCGTCGATTCCGCGAAGTTCAAGGGCACCTTGATCGCCAAGGGCCTGACCAAGAGCTACAAGGGCCGCAAGGTTGTCAGCGGCGTGACGCTTGGCGTGCGCGCCGGCGAGGCAGTCGGGCTGCTCGGCCCCAACGGCGCCGGCAAGACGACCTGTTTCTATATGGTCACCGGACTGGTGCCGGTGGACGAAGGCACGATCGAGATCGATGGCTTCGATGTCACCTCGATGCCGATGTACCGCCGCGCCCGGCTCGGCATCGGCTACCTGCCGCAGGAGGCCTCGATCTTTCGCGGTCTCAGCGTCGAGCAGAACATCCGCGCCGTGCTCGAAGTGGTCGAAAAGAGCCGCAAGGCGCGCGAGCGCAGCCTCGACGAACTGCTCGAGGAATTCCACATCAGCCATCTGCGCAAGGCGCCCTCGCTGTCGCTGTCCGGCGGCGAAAGGCGGCGCCTGGAGATCGCGCGCGCGCTCGCCACGCGCCCGGCCTACATGCTGCTCGACGAGCCTTTCGCCGGCATCGATCCGATCGCGGTGGCCGACATCCAGCAATTGGTGCGGCATCTCACGGCGCGCGGCATCGGCGTGCTGATCACCGATCACAATGTGCGCGAGACGCTAGGTCTCATCGACCGCGCCTATATTATCCACGCCGGCCAGGTGCTCACACATGGCCGCGCCGACGAGATTGTCGCCAATGCTGATGTGCGGCGCCTCTATCTCGGCGAGGGTTTTACCCTCTAAACAAGAAATCCAGGGTTCGGCGCAATTTTTCGGTGATTTCGGGATTCCTGTCCGATTTTTGCCTGAGATAACGCTCCGGTAAGCGAGTTTTGCTACCGTTTCGCTTGACAAGCAAAAGCTGGGCCACTTTGTTGGTTCGGTCGGAAAATCTGTTCCGGCAGGTCCTGTGCGTAGACGAGGCGTTTGATAACCAACCATGGCGCTGGCGGCGAAACTACAGCTACGGCAGTCCCAGTCGCTGGTGATGACGCCGCAACTGATGCAGTCGATCCGGCTGCTGCAACTCACCCATGTCGAGCTTGAACGCTTCATCGAAGACGAGATCGAGCGCAACCCGCTGCTGGAGCGCGCCGAGCCGCAGGACGACGCGGCTAGCGACCAGGCGCAGAAGAGCGATGCCGCGCCGGAGTCCGCCGCCGACGGCGATTGGTTCGAAGCCGAGACGGAATGGAGCGCCGAAGCGATCTCGGACAAGCTCGACTCCTCGCTGGAAAACCTGTTTCCCGACGATCCCGGCACCAGCGAACGGCTCGGGCCGGATCTCACCGCGC
>NZ_RZOI01000786.1:0-2667 GCF_004022645.1 Mesorhizobium sp. M4A.F.Ca.ET.020.02.1.1
CTCGGGGCCGTCGGGTTGCAGGTGCTGAGTGGGGTCAACGATCAGACCAACGAGCTGATCAAGCTGCAGCGCAGGATCGCAGCCTACCGCCAGGTACAGCACGATACGACCACCCAGCTCTATGGCATCTCCACCGCCCTGTTGCTTCAGGACGACCGGATGCTGGACGCGGCGCTGCGCCAGCTCAATCAGTTCGGCTACGACCTCGACCGCATGGAGTTCGTCGCCAAAGCCGAGGTGGAAGTGCTTGGCCAAGTCAGGCAAGAGTACGAACGAGTGACGGCCGGGGTGACGCACGTGGTAGAACTCGTCCGCGCCGGCCGTACTGAGGAGGCGCGCAAGGTTCAGCTTGATGAAATCATACCGTCGGCTGATCGCCTCGAGCGGCTGACAAACCAGCTGGTCAACATGGCCGAAGCCGACATGTTGGCGGCCATCGAAACGACCGAGAGTGCGTACGGCACGTCCAGACTGATCGTGGTTTCGTTTGCCGTGGGCAGTATCCTTTTGGCGTTGGGCCTCGGTTACATCATCTCCTGGTCGTTGATCGAACCGGTCAAGAAAATCGAAGCGCGTCTCAGCCAGATAGCGGCCGGCGACTTCGCCCAACAGGTTGCCGTCGCCAATCGCGACGAACTTGGAGTGCTCGCCGCTAACCTCAACCAGACCTCCGACCAGCTGGGGCGCCTGTATCAGGAGATCGAGACGCGCACCCAGCAGCTCGACGAGGCGCTTCAGCAGCAGACGGCCACTGCAGACGTCCTGAAGGTCATCAGCCGCTCTACCTTCGATCTGCAGGTCGTGCTCGATACGTTGGTGGAATCGGCTGTCAGGCTCAGCCGTGCCGACAAGGGTGGTATCGTGCAGTTGCTTGATGGCGAGTTCCGCTATGTGTCGACCCATGGCTACCCGCCCAGCTTCCGTGCTTATGTGGAGGCCAATCCAGTTCCGGCACTTGCCGCAGGCCGAGGCTCCGCCGTAGGGCGCGTAGTCGAAGAACGGCGGATCGTGCAAATCGAAGACGTGATCACTGATCCGGAATACCGCGTTGCGTTGATCGCTGAGGCAGGCGGGTTTCGCACCGTCCTCGCTGCCCCGCTCATGCGGGAAGGTGATCTCGTTGGTGTATTCGTCATGACGAGGGTTGAGCAGCATCCTTTCAATCCCAAGGAGATCGCGCTCGTCGAGACATTTGCCGACCAAGCCGTGATCGCCATCGAGAATGCGCGGCTCTTCGAGGCGGTGCAGTCACGCACGCGCGAGCTTGCCGCGTCTGTTGGTGAACTCGAGGCGCTTGGTGAGGTGAGCAAGGCGGTCAATTCGACGCTGGATCTCGACACGGTGCTGAAAACGATCGTCGCCAAAGCGGTCCAGTTGTCGGAGACGGATGCTGGCACGATCTACGTGTTCAGCAGCACGCGGCAGCAATTCCGTCCGCGCGCAAACTTCGGTATGAGCGATGAGCTTATCGCCGCAGTCTCACACCAGACGATCGGGCTGGCCGATATGGGGATCGGCGACGCGCCCGGACGGTGCATGCCGGTACAGTTTCCCGACCTCAGCAAGGAAACCTCCTCCTTCCTTGTGAGAAAGACGATCGTCGACGCCGGATATCGCGGTATCCTGATCGTTCCGCTGCTGAGGCCCAACAAGATCGTTGGTGCACTGGTCGTCAGGCGCCACAAGCCAGGTGCCTTCCATGAGCAAGTTGTCCACCTGATGGAGACCTTCGCAGCCCAATCGGTGCTCGCGATCCAGAATGCCAAGCTGTTCCGCGACATTGAGGAGAAAGGCCAGGAGCTGGAGGCAGCCAGCCGCCACAAGTCCCAATTCCTGGCGAATATGAGCCACGAGCTCAGGACACCGCTCAATTCAGTTCTGGGCTTCACAGAACTGCTGGTCGACGGCATCTACGGAGAACTCCCCGACAAGGCAAAGACGACCGTCGCGCGCGTGCAGGCAAACGGCCGTCACCTCCTCGGGCTCATCAACGACGTACTCGACCTTTCCAAGATCGAAGCCGGCCAGCTCACGCTGGCGATCGAGGACTACTCCGTCGCGCAGATTGTTCGCTCGACCGTTACGGCTGTCGAGCCGCTGGCACGAGCGAAGCGTCTTGAGCTTTCAACGACTGTTGCCGAGAACCTTCCAATCGGCCGCGGGGACGAACGCCGTTTAACGCAGGTTCTGTTGAATCTTGCAGGCAATGCCGTGAAGTTCACCGAAACGGGTGCGGTCGACATTCTTGCCGATGTGGTCGACGGGCACTTCGAGATCACCGTCCGAGACACCGGTCCCGGCATCGCGTCCAAGGACCAGGCCCTCATCTTCGAAGAATTCCAGCAGGTCGACAACAGCAGCACCAGGCAGAAGGGTGGCACAGGTCTTGGCCTGGCGATCTCGAAGCGCATCGCCGAAATGCATGGCGGAACCATAGACGTCGAGTCCGTGATCGGGTCAGGGTCGACATTCCGTCTGAAAATACCGATCCGGATGAATGAGGACGCGAGGGCCGCATGAGCAAACGAATCCTGATGGTGGAAGACACCGAGGACAACCGCCAGATCATCCGCGATCTCATTGCCACCACCGAATACGAACTGATCGAGGCGACGGACGGCGCAGCCGGCATCGCTGCGCCGTCCGTCGCCTCGATCAGTTCGTATT
>NZ_RZOI01000787.1:0-2667 GCF_004022645.1 Mesorhizobium sp. M4A.F.Ca.ET.020.02.1.1
CCTGTCGGTGTCGCTGGCTTATAATCTTTGGCCGGTGTCGTCGCCGGCGAAGTGGATTCTGCGCCGCTTCGACCATGCCGCGATCTATCTGTTGATCGCCGCGACCTACACGCCCTTTCTCGCCCAGCTCGACGGCTCGCCGCTCGCCGTCTCGATGATCGTGCTGGTCTGGACGGCAGCGGCGATCGGCATCGCCATCAAGGTGCTTTTCCCCGGCCGCTTCGACCGGCTTGCGATCGTCTTCTACCTCGCCATCGGCTGGAGCGGCATTGTCCTGGTCGGCCCGATGGTGCGGACCTTGCCGACGACATCGATCGCGCTGATCGTTGCCGGCGGCATCGTCTATTCGCTTGGCGTCATCTTCTTCGCCTGGAAGGGGCTGCGCTTCCACAATGCCGTCTGGCATGGCTTTGTCGTCACCGGCGCCGGCTTGCATCTGGCCGCAATGGTCGACTGTCTGGTGATAAACCGGATCTAGAGCGTGATCCCGAAAGTGGGGAACCGGTTTTCGGAAAAGAACAGCTCCAACAAGAAGGTAGAGTCCCATCCCGATTTCCATCAGGGATGGAACAGGCTCTGAGCCCTGGCTCGGCATTATTGCCAACCACCATTCAATTTGGTCACAATTCCGTTTAGAGTTGCCGTCAACCTGATCGGCGGCGCGGCATCGGAAACGGGGTTCGGATGGCTTTTCTCAGATCCTTCGGCATGGGCAGGCGCTCCGACGTTCTGATCTACGATCCGCACAAATTGTCGAGCCCGCAGGTCTTCCTGCTCACCATGGTGATCTTCCTGATCATCGTTGCATTCATCGCCGCTATCCTCACCCGCCAGATCTCGACCGCCTTCGTCACCAATCCCGGCCTCAACGGCCTGATCATCGGCGTGCTGGTGGTCGGCATCCTCTTGGCCTTCGTCCAGGTCGGGCGCCTGTTTCGCGAGGTGCGCTGGGTCAACTCCTTCCGCGCCGGCTCGGAGACCACGGAGCCTGTGCTGCTCGCGCCAATGAAGGCGATGATCGGCCGCTCGTCGACGGTGGCCTTCTCGACCAGCTCGATGCGCACGATGCTCGATTCCATCGCCACTCGCCTCGACGAAAGCCGCGACACCTCGCGCTACCTCGTCGGGCTGCTTGTGTTCCTTGGCCTGCTCGGTACCTTCTGGGGTCTGCTCAACACCATCGGCTCGATCCGAGAGACCATCGAATCGCTCGATCCCGGCACCGGCGACGCCGCCGCCGTGCTCGATTCGCTGAAGCAAGGGCTTGCCGCGCCGCTCGCAGGCATGGGCACGGCGTTTTCGTCCTCGCTGTTCGGCCTCTCCGGCTCGCTTGTGCTCGGCTTCCTCGACCTGCAGGCCGGCCGTGCCCAGACCCGCTTCTACACCGAGCTGGAAAACTGGCTGTCCTCGGTCACCGATCTGTCGCACGATATCGTCGTCTCCGACTCGGCCAGGACCGAGCCCTCCGACGAGATCCGCCTGCTGTCGGAAAGGCTGCGCAGCCTGCAGGAGAATGGCGGCGGCTCCAATCCGCGCGTCGCCACCGCGATGGCCAACCTCGCCGACGGTATTTCGGGCCTGGTCAAGAACATGCGTTCGGAACAGCAGATCATGCGCGACTGGGTCGAAGCGCAGTCCGACGAGCAGAAGGCGATGCGCAACACGCTGGAAAAGATCGCCGACGCGCTGAAGAAGCCGGGAGTGCACTGACGTGGCGCTGGCAAGGCGGCGCGCCGATCGCCGCATCGACTATTGGCCGGGCTTCGTCGACGCGCTATCGACACTGCTTCTGGCGATCATGTTCCTGCTCACCGTCTTCGTGCTGGCGCAGTTTTTGCTCGGCCGCGAGATCTCCGGCAAGGACACGGTGCTCAACCGGCTCAATTCGCAGATCAACGAACTGACCCAGCTTCTGGCGCTGGAGCGCTCTACGACGCAGGACAGGGAGGATTCTCTCGCCAATCTGCAGGCCTCGCTATCGGCGTCGGAGGCGGAAAAGAGCCGGCTCGAACAACTGCTGGCGCAAGGCGCCGGCGCCGGCGACGCCGCCAACCAGCGCGCCGCCGCCCTCTCCGGCGAGCTCGACAGCCAGCGCCAGATCAGCCAGCAGGCGCTCAGCCAGGTCGAGATCCTGAACCAGCAGATCGCCGCCCTGCGCAAGCAGATCGGTGCGCTCGAGGACGCGCTCAACGTTTCGGAAGCGCGCGACCGCGACTCCAACACCAAGATCGCCGACCTCGGCCGCCGCCTCAATGTCGCGCTGGCGCAGCGCGTGCAGGAGCTGAACCGCTACCGCTCCGACTTCTTCGGCCGCCTGCGTGAGATCCTCGCCGACCGCGAGAACATCCGCATCGTCGGCGATCGCTTCGTCTTCCAGTCGGAGGTGCTGTTCCCGACCGGCTCCGAAGAGATCAACGATGCCGGTAAGGTTGAAATGAAGAAGCTCGCCGACGCCATCATCGAATTGCAGAAGGAAATCCCGCCGGAGATCAACTGGGTGCTGCGCGTCGACGGCCATACCGACAACAAGCCACTCTCGGGTGCCGGCCGCTATCGCGACAATTGGGAGCTGTCGACGGCGCGCTCGACCTCGGTGGTGAAGTTCCTGATCGAGAACGGCGTGCCGGCCAATCGGTTGGTCGCGGCCGGCTTCGGTGAATTCCAGCC
>NZ_RZOI01000788.1:0-2666 GCF_004022645.1 Mesorhizobium sp. M4A.F.Ca.ET.020.02.1.1
CACGACACGCGAGCAGCAGTGGCGCAACGTCGCCGAGATGGTCGCGCTTTCCGGCGGCCATTTTCGTCTTGTCGGGGTCGTGTCCATGGCTTTCGGATGTCCGTTCGAGGGACGCGTCGACCAGGGTGCGGTGATCGCCGACATCGCGCATTTCGCATCGATCGGCGTACGGCATGTCACGGTGGGCGACACTACCGGCCACGGCACGCCGTCAACCGTGCGCGCGTTGTTCAAACGGATTGCCCAGGATTTGTCCGAGGTGACGGCAATCGCGCATTTCCACGACACACGTGGCACGGCGCTTGCGAATTGCGTGGCCGCCTACGAGGCTGGCTGCCGTTGGTTCGACAGCGCGCTGGGTGGCGTCGGCGGTCATCCGGCCCAGATCCAATATGGCGAGGGCTATACCGGCAATGTCGCGACCGAGGATCTGGTCAACCTGTTCGAGGCCGAAGGCATTGCAACCGGCCTCGATCTGGATCGCCTGAGCAAGGCGTCGCTGCTGTGCGAAAAAATGCTCGGCCGACCGCTGCAGAGCCGGGTAGCCCGGGCCGGTTACGGGTTTGTCAGCTAGGAATTCGACATGAAACAGCCAAAGGAAACTCCGGTGCTGACGATCGAAAGCCGAGGCCCTGTTCGCATCGTTGTCCTGAACCGTCCGGGCAAGCTGAATGCTCTCGATACCACGTTGACGCAGGCCTTGCATGACGCGCTGGAGGCGGCTGATGGCGATGCCGGTGTGCGCGCCATCGTGCTGACAGGCGCCGGGCGCGCCTTCTGTGCCGGCGCCGATTTGTCGGAGTTCAAACACCTCACCCCGGCCAATCAGGACGCGGTGGAACGTCGGGCGGATCTCACCTGCCGCACCCAGGCGATGCTGCAGAAGCTGTCGAAGCCGATCATCTCGGCCGTGTGCGGCGTGGCGGTCGGCGGCGGCGCGGGCCTTGCGATCGGCTGCGACATGATGGTCGCGGGCACCGACCTCAAATTCGGCTATCCCGAGCTTAAGCATTCGATCGTGCCGGCGCTGGTGATGACCGGACTGCAACGTTCGCTGGGACGCAAGGCGGCTTTCGAGATGATCAGCCTCGGCCGGCTGATCGGCGCCGAGGAGGCGCTCAAGCTCGGCCTCGCCAACCGTGTCGTCGAGCCGGATCACGTGGTCGAGGCCGCCGTTGCGATTGCCGAACAATGGGCAGCCGCCAATCCACGCGCGATGGCGGCGGTGAAGTCGCTCTACTATCAGGTCGCTGACTTGCCCTATGACGAGGCGATGGCGGCAGGCCGCGACGTCAACGCCAGGATGCGCGCCTTCAGGGACGACGAAGCATGAGGCCGCTCGAGGGGATACGCATTCTCGACTTCTCACGGGTGCTTGCGGGGCCGATGGCCACGCAGATGCTGGCCGAAATGGGTGCCGAGGTGACGAAGATCGAGCGCCCGGGGACCGGCGACGAGTCGCGCAGCTTCGAGCCGCGCGTGCCCGGCGGCGAGAGCGCCTATTTCTTCGCCTTCAACAGGGCCAAGCGGTCGCTGACCTTGAACCTGAAATCGCCCAAGGGGCAGGACCTGGCGCGGCGGCTGGCGGCCGCATCCGATGTCGTGGTGGAGAACTTTCTGCCTGGCGAGATGGAGCGCTTCGGCCTCGGCTATGATCAACTCGCCAATCTCAATCCCGGACTGATCTATGTATCGAGCACCGGTTTTGGCCAAACCGGGCCTTATCGCGACCGCCCCGGCTACGACACGGTTTTCCAGGCTCTTTCCGGGGTCATGCATCTGACCGGCCATGCCGATGGGCCGCCTGCCAAGGCCGGCGTGCCGATTGCCGATCTGAGTGCGGGACTGTGGATCGCCATCGCCATACTGAGCGGCCTGGTCGGCAAGGCGCGGCATGGCAAGGGCTGCCGCGTCGACCTGTCGATGATGGATGTGCAGGCGAGCCTGCTGGCGCTCGCGGCAGCGAGATTGTTTGCGCTGGACGAGGACGTGGCGCGCGCCGGAACGGAGCATCCGGGCCGCGTTCCTTCTGCTGCATTCGAATGTCGCGACGGCGGCTGGCTGCACATCAGCGGCAGCGATCAGCACTGGCCCGGGCTTTGCGCCGCGCTCGGGCTTTCCGACCTCGCGGCGGATCGCGCGCTCGACAAGAACGCCGAGCGTGTCGTCCAGCGTGAACGCGTCATGGCGGCAATGCGCGCCGCCATCCTCATGCATGATCGCGCGCCGCTCGCCGAACGGCTGCGGGCGGGCGGCATCCCCGCCGGAGAGGTCAACACGGTTCGCGAGATCCTGAGCGATCCGCATATGACGGCGAGGGGCGTCGTTGGCGCCTTCGAGCATTCGAGCGCCGGTCGTTTCCCGGCCCTGCGGACGCCGGTCAGATTCGAAGGTTTCGACGACCCGCAGATCGGCTGCCCCCCCGCGCTTGGCGCCGATACCGACCGGATCCTGTCGGAAGAATTGGGGCTTGGCGTGACCGAAATCGAGACGCTGAAATCGGAAGGAGTGATTTGAGCATGAGCACGTCCGCAACGGTCGTCTGCCGCCGCGAAGGGCCGGTCGCCCATGTGGTCCTCAGCCGTCCCGAAGCTCGCAATGCATTGAACCTCGAAATGTGCGTCGAGCTGCGCCGCCATTTCGAGACGTTGGACGGTGACAAGGAC
>NZ_RZOI01000789.1:0-2662 GCF_004022645.1 Mesorhizobium sp. M4A.F.Ca.ET.020.02.1.1
CGGCGTGCAGTTCGTCGCCATTCCTGAGTTCCAGGGTCTCGGCACCACCGTCGGCCAGCTGTTCTCGGCGGCCCTCGCCGGCCAGTCGAGCGTCGACGACGCGCTGAAGCAGGCCCAGGACGCAGCCACCGCGGCGATGACCGAGGGCGGCTACATCAAGTAAGGCTCCTCCCGGTGCCGAACGCCGGTAGCGCATCATGACCGGCATTGGCCGCCCGAAACCCAGTTCGGGCGGCCACCTTCACAATCAAGAAAATTGTGACGCAACTCTAAAATCCGGCTGACATTTGGAGGGTGACCGTCATGGCTACTCAGCAGACCCGTTCGCTTGCCCGCTTCATGATGGCGCCATCGGTGATCCTACTGTTCGTCTGGATGATCGTGCCGCTGGCCTTCACGCTCTGGTTCTCGTTCCTGCAATACAATCCGCTGAACCCGATCCGCGACGGTTTTGTCTGGTTCTCCAACTACAAGCTGTTCTACTCCAACCCGGCATTCTTTGCGGCCATTCTCAACACGCTGACCATCGTCGTCAGCGTGCTGGTGATCACGGTGGTCGGCGGCATCCTCCTGGCGATGCTCATCGACCAGCCGATGTGGGGACAAGGCATCGTCCGCATCCTCGTCATCTCGCCGTTCTTCGTCATGCCGCCGGTAGCGGCGCTGGTCTGGAAGAACATGATCATGCACCCGCAATACGGCGTCTTCGCCGATATTGCGCGCTTCTTCGGCGGCCAGCCGATCGACTGGTTCGGCCAGCATCCGCTGACCGCCGTTATCATCATCGTCGCCTGGCAGTGGCTGCCCTTCGCCACGCTGATCCTGTTGACCTCGCTGCAGTCGCTCGACGGCGAGCAGAAGGAGGCGGCCGAGATGGACGGCGCCGGCTTCCTTAGCCGCTTCATCTATCTGACGCTGCCGCACATGTCGCGCGCCATCACCGTCGTCATCCTGATCCAGACGATCTTCCTGCTCTCGGTCTACGCCGAGATCCTGGTCACAACCAATGGCGGCCCCGGCTACGCCTCCACCAACCTGCCCTTCCTCGTCTATCAGAAGGCGCTGCTCGAATTCAAAATCGGCCAGGCATCCGCCGGTGGCGTGATCGCCGTCATTCTCGCCAATATCGTCGCCTTCTTCGCCATGCGCGCAGTCGGCAAGAACCTCGATAAGTAAGGGAGGATAAGATGGCACGCGCAGTCACCACCCAGCACAAGACGATCGCCACGGTGGCGGCCTGGATCGTCGCCCTGCTGATCTTCTTCCCGATCCTTTACACGATCATCACTTCGTTCAAATCGGAGCAGGAGGCGATCCAGGGCTTCGCCCTGATCCCTTCGGGGACGTTCGAGAGCTATTCCGAGGTCCAGGCGCAGAGCGGCTATTTCAAGTTCTTCCTGAATTCGGTGATCCTGTCGGTTGGCTCGACCATCCTGGCGCTCATCATCGCCATCCCGGCGGCCTGGTCGATGGCCTTCTCGCCGACCAAGCGCACCAAGGACATCCTGATGTGGATGCTGTCCACCAAGATGATGCCGGCGGTCGCGGTGCTGTTCCCGATCTACCTGATCTTCCGCGACACCGGCTTGCTCGACAGCCGCGTCGGTCTGATGGTCATGCTGATGCTGATCAACCTGCCGATCGTGGTCTGGATGCTCTACACCTATTTCCGCGAAATCCCGGGCGAGATCCTGGAGGCGGCGCGCATGGACGGCGCCTCGCTATGGAACGAGATCGTCTATGTGCTCACCCCGATGGCGGTGCCGGGCATTGCCTCGACCATGCTCTTGAACATCATCCTGGCCTGGAACGAAGCCTTCTGGACGATCCGGCTGACCACCACCGAGGCCGCGCCGCTGACCGCCTTCATCAGCTCCTTCTCCAGCCCGCAAGGCCTGTTCTGGGCCAAACTGTCGGCGGCCTCGACGCTGGCGATCGCCCCGATCCTGATCATGGGCTGGTTCAGCCAGAAGCAGCTGGTGCGCGGCCTGACATTCGGCGCGGTGAAGTAGTAGGGCGCCGCAAGCGGCGGACGACGGACAATAATCCCTCGGGGAGGAAACCATGGGAAACATCACGCTCAAGAACGTCTCCAAATCCTTTGGGTCGACGACGATCATTCCGAACATCGACCTGGTCATCGAGGATGGCGAGTTCGTCGTGTTCGTCGGTCCGTCGGGCTGCGGCAAGTCCACGCTGCTCAGGCTGATCGCCGGGCTGGAGGACACCAGCGGCGGCACCATCAGCATCGACGGCCGCGACGTCACCGGCGAGGCGCCGGCCAAGCGCAAGCTGGCCATGGTGTTCCAGTCCTATGCGCTCTATCCGCACATGACGGTCGCCAAGAACATCGCCTTCCCGCTGAAGATGGCGGGCGAGGACCAGGCGACCATCGACAGGAAGGTCAAGGACGCCGCGCGGGTGCTCAACCTCACCAACTACCTCGAGCGTCGTCCGGGCCAGCTCTCCGGCGGCCAGCGCCAGCGCGTCGCCATTGGCCGCGCCATCGTGCGCCAGCCTTCGGCGTTCCTGTTCGACGAGCCGCTGTCCAACCTCGACGCCGCACTTCGCGGCACCATGCGCCTGGAGATCAGCGAACTGCATCATCAGCTCAAGACGACGATGATCTACGTCACCCACGACCAGGTCGAGGCCATGACCA
>NZ_RZOI01000078.1:0-14081 GCF_004022645.1 Mesorhizobium sp. M4A.F.Ca.ET.020.02.1.1
GTTTGCGGCGCTTGCGGCTCTTGCTTTTCTGCTGCTGGGCGTCACCCGGGGCATATCTGCCGCCCGGCCCCGCATGGCGATCATGATGCCGCCCCGCGGATGGGCCCGCCGAATCGGGCGGCGAAGCCCTGGACACGCCCACTTCCGGCGCGCGAGCGCCGGTGTCGTGGTCTTCCACTGTCGTTCCTTCCGGCACCGCGCGAACCGGGAACGGACGCAGCAGGCGCTTTCATTGTTTCAAGTTGCCGCCAGACTAACAGCGCCACGCGGGATCACCAAGAGCGCATGCGGCGAATTTTGCCGATGCCGCGGCTGCGACGGCTTCGCAGTTGAATAGCCGGCTTCAATCAGGCATGTCTCAAAAGAGGGACCGAGAGGGCCGGGCAACATCAACCAATGAGCCGCAACGCATGATGGCAACGCCATGAACTGGAGGCGTTATTTCTGGCCGGTCGTCGGCATCGCGGCGGTGGTGTTCTCGCTGTGGCTGCTCATCCACGAACTGCGCGGCATCTCGCTCGACGACGTTTGGGCCGGCATCGTAGCGATCCCCGCGCGCGGCTGGATATTGGCGGCGCTGAGCTCGGTGATCGCCTACGCCTCGCTTGCCGGTTACGATCACATCGCGTTGCTCCACATCGGCAAGAAAGTGTCGTGGCTGTTCGTCACCTTCTGCTCCTTCACAACCTACGCGCTGTCGCACAACATTGGCGGCTCGGTAATCTCGGGCGCCGTGATCCGCTATCGCGCCTACGGCACCAGGGGGCTGACCGGTCAGGATGTCGGCGTTCTCGTGGCGATCTGCTGGATCACCTTCGTGCTGTCCAGCATCTTCCTCGGCGGGCTCGTGCTGGTGCTGGAGCCCGAGGTCATCGACCGTTTCTCAGGCGTGCCACATCACCGGGCGGCGAGTGCCGCCGGGCTAGCCATGCTGATCCTGGTCGGCGCCTACATCTTCGGCAGCTGGCTGCACCTGAAGCCGCTCAGGATCGGCGGCTTCCAGCTGCACTATCCGGCGCTGCCCATCGTCGCACGCCAGTTGCTGATCGGCCCGGTCGAACTGCTTGCCGCCGCGGCAATCATCTTCTTTGCCCTGCCGGCCACTGGCAATCCCGGCTATTTCGTCATCCTCGGCGTGTTCCTGGTATCCTTCTCGGTGGCGCAAATCTCGCACGCGCCGGGCGGGCTCGGTGTCTTCGAGGTGGTCTTCCTCGCCGGCCTCTCGCACATGGACCCGGTCGGCGTGCTGGCCGCGCTCCTGGTGTTTCGCCTGTTCTACCTGATTATCCCACTGCTGATTGCGCTTGGCGTGGTGCTGTTCTTCGAGCATTCGCAGCTTGGCCGCAGCGAGAGCTGAGCCGGGCTTCCAGCCACTCCCAGCCAGAGTGAGCAAAAGCTGCGATTGAAACGCGGCGCGGGGTTGACTATTTTCCGGCGGCGGCTACAAGGCAGCGCTCGCGGCGCTTGAGCCGCCCGCTTCGCACGGTTACCGACCGCGCCTGCTGGGGAATAGGTTAACGGTAGACCCACGGACTCTGACTCCGTTAGTCCTGGTTCGAATCCAGGTTCCCCAGCCAGCAATTTAAGCAAGCAAAAACAGCTAGTTAGGCGAAACCGCCCCTCGCCTAACGTGTTGCGAAGGCTCTGCAACACGCCCTCACCTAACACATTGTTTTTACACACATTACAAAACGCTCCCACTCACTCCGTGGAACACGGATGGAACACGAAACCACTCGTTTGTTCCCTGCACGTTCCCCTGACAGGCGCTGACAGAAGAAAGACCCGGAAGCCGAAGCTCCCGAGCCCTTGTCTGTGCCTCCCACATAGAAGCCGAAACAGGGGAAACAGCCGAAACAAAAGACCCGGAAGCGAAGCCTCCGGGCCATCGTTTCGCATGCGTTATAATATTACGATAGCGGACCATTCCAGCCGGGGACAGTGACCACCGGACCGACGATCGTCAGGGATGGCTCTGGACGCCTGCCGCGGCCGGTGCGAAGCATCTGCCGCGCCATGTCCTTACCTTCGCCAGTGAAGCCGCCGCAGCCGTAATCCGGGCTGTCCTGGACGTCCTTCACGCTCTCAACGTCGGTGCCGGGTTGCCCTGTGTCGTTGCCCCAGCCGAGCCACGGCTCATTATCGCAGCCGCCGAAGATGCCGTCGTCATGGGGCTCGTCTAGGATGTCCCCGCCGTGCTCGTTCTCGTCCTCGACGTTCTCGTCCCAATGGCCTCCCTTGGCCCATGATGCCGTAGCAGAGGCGTCGCGCTCGTCCCCGTTGGGCTCGAGGTCACCATCCCCGGTCTCAGCATTCTCGCCAGCATCGTCCTCGCCATCGGTAGATGCTGCTTCGGTCCAGTTCGGTTGCCCTCGCCACTCTGGCGCACCAAGCCACGGCTCGAGGTCGGGATCTGGTGATAGATCGTCCAGCATGTCGATCAGTGCCTCGATCGAGCCGGCCAGCGACTTGCGGCTGGTGCGGTCGACCTGCAGGGTGAGCAGTTGCGTGTCGCCAAGTTGGCGAGACGCATCGATATAGGCCTCCGCCTTCTTCGTAAGCTGCAGATCATCCATGGCGGCGATCCTCCGCCAAGTTGTCCAACGCATTGCAGCCAAGGTCTAGGAGCGCGTTGGATGCTCGGAGGAGCACGAAGGCCAGGGAAGAGCGCGCAAGGCGCGTGCGGAGGCTCGCTGCGGCAAGCAGCAGCCCTATTGCGATATAGGTCATGTTGGTTCTCTGGATTTGCCGGCTTGTGAAGGCCGGTTGCCAGCGGGCAGCACTGGCGCCGGGAAGTTCACAACACAGCCAGAGACTGTGCGCCACGGCCTTTACCCTTGCGGGCTATTGCATAGCCGTGGCCTTCCCGACATAGTGCGCCGGTCGCGCTCACGGCGTGTGCGCGTTCGTTTCGATGGCGGATATGATCCCGGCAAGGATCGCCTCGCCATCGCTCTGGTTGCCTACAGGCCGGCAAGCCTGATCAGCGGGAGTTGTGAAGCTCCGCCTGGCAAGATGTTCCCGTTCGCTGAAATCGTCAAGCACTCCCCTTGCGGGGACATGGCTTGCGCGCGACCAAAAGTTGAATGATGGTGGTGCGCAGGGGGATCAGCCAGTGACAACAGCGGATTGGGCTCTGCTCATCAGTCTTCTGTCGGCCTGTATTTCGGCGGCTGGCTTCATCTGGAATGTATGGTCGAAATTCATCTATCCGAAGGCCAAGGTGCGGACGGCGTTTTCGGTCATGAATTTAATTTCCAAAGCAGGGGAATCGCCGCCCTTCTTGAACCTCAATGCTACAAACTACGGCCCCGGTGCCGTCACGCTTTACGCGGCTGTCGTTCGTATGAAGGAAGAACAAGGGAGCCTTCCTCATTTCCTAAGGCCTCTTTTTAGAGTCGGCAGCCAATACGGTTTACTGAATCCGCTAGCAAATTTTCCAAATGAATTCGATTTTACTGAAGGGCCATTCAGCGGAGGTTTGCCTGCGAAACTCGATGTCGGCGAGACGCTCAGCGTTCGGCTCGGCTTCAGACACCAGAGCCTCAGAGATGACGATATCGGCGACGTTGGTTTTGAAGATACTTTCGGACGGCGTCATTGGGCGCCACGAAGCCAAGTTCGGAAGGTCGTTACGCGGATCCGGAAGGAGTTTCCAAAAGGGGTTGAGGAGAAATGAACCGAGCTGATAGGCGTAGAGCTGACAAGGAGCACGCAAGGAAAATCGATGCCGGCATCGATTTGGACGACCTTTCCCCAGAGATGATGGGATCGCTCATTCGGCGCACTTACTCAGCTGTAGAACAGGCTCGCAGATTTGGCAGCGTGGCCCCAATCCTAGGGTTCATGAACCCGCTCATCGACAAAAGCACGCAGAAAGCTGCGCGCTATCATTCAATCGCCTGTTCTAAGGGGTGCTGGTATTGCTGCACGGTATGGGTGGCCGCCTCAATTCCTGAGGTTATCCACTTCGCTAACACGGTGCCAGCCGGCCAAAAGGCGGGGTTTTCTACAAGACTCGACGAGAGCCTAAGCCAATTCGGCCATCTCAGCTTTGACCAACGAGGGGACACGGTCACACCATGCCCGGCGCTGGTAGATAAGCTCTGCTCTAACTATCAAAATCGTCCGAACACCTGCCGGACAGCGATGTCAGCAGACGCAGACATCTGCCGCCGTTCCTACGTAGAGTTGAGCGGCGAGGACATTCCGACGCCGATGTCGATAAACGGCATTCGCGGTATCTTCGTTGTCGCTCTAGAATGCGCACTGGTCCACGCTGGTTTGGTACCTGGGGCCTACGAGTTCCAGGCCGCTTTGAAACGAACCCTGGCCGATCCTACAATCGAGCGGCGATGGCTAAACGGCGAAGATGTTTTCGCTGGCTTGCCTGAAGACCCGAAAGCGCCGGGAGAAATAGCCGCTAGGCAAAGTTTCATGGCAGCAGCATTTTCTTGATCGCCGTCCCGCTCTACATTGCCGCAATCACCGCCTCTGTGCTCGCCGGAGCCGTCTGGCGCTACAGGCAACGCGACATGGTCGGCATGTCCGCGTGTCTGCTGATGGCCGGCATTGGCGCCTACGTTCTGTTTCGCGAGTTGCCGCTATAGGCGTTGGGGCTGGTGTCGGGCGTGTAGATCGTCCCCACCTTCCTGCCGCCGCACTTGGCGCACTTCAGCTTCGGAATGATATCGTCCGCCATCGCGGGAGCATCCGGGCCGAACCGATCGCGGAGCTTGGGGAGGTCGAGCTTCTGGCTGTGATTGCACGGCGCGTGGTGACAGAAGGCCGTCATCGTCATCTTCGCGTCGATCAGAGATTGATACGTCCAGCCCTTCGCCATCGGGTCGATATAGGACAGCCCCTTGGCGCCTGCCAAGACGCGCGTTTCCGTTGGCCGCTGTCCTACACCGCCGAAGCGTCCGGCGCGCTCTGGCGCTTGCCTCTGGCCCGCTGCATGCTGGCGCGATCAAAGAAGAAGGATCGATTTATGGCCAGGGAAGCCGATTATCAGGATGACGATATAGTGGTCATCTCGCGCAACCCGCTGGTAGGCAAGTTGCTGCTGATCACGGAAGACGACGAAGAGATCGAGCTTCACCTCGAGAGGGACAGCGCCGAAGCTCTGATGAGCGCGCTGGGTGCCTTCTTGATGGAAGGCGCGATCGGCCGCTTATAAGGGATGACAGGCTGCCAATGCGATTTTGGAACCCCGCACAGCCCGGCTCGCTTATCGAGGTGACACAGGATTTTGCGGGCCGGGCCGTGTCCCAGAAGCTGGGCTCCATGGGCAAAGTAAGAATGCAGTCTTTTGTTAGCACGCACAACAGGGCCAAAAGTCGGTTTCTTCCGTCGGAGACGTTAGGTCGACATCTCTTTGATGACCGCGTCGAGTGAAGCGATATCTTCCAGTGCCGGTGATGGCTTACGCGATCACGCCATAGCCTTTCGAGGTAGTTTAGCCGATTTGGCATATGCGGCGGACCATGGGTTCGCCAGACCGGCGCCAGGCTCAGGCAATTCTCCCCCACGAGAAAAGGCGCCGGTCACCTTAGCCCGCCGCGCGGGTGTGGGGGCACACCCAGCGGCGGGTTATCGGTCTCTCTTTGTGGGCCGGCGCGGCGGGTTCGTGTTCGGCTTGGCGTGTGTCTCGCAAGGCTTCACTACCGACTGCCAGCGGCGCCCGGATCGATCAAACGGGGTTCTTGCCGTCCTTACGGACGATCGATAGCTTCGGCGCCTTGGCTTCCCGGATGATCTTGGCGGCTTCCTGTATGGTGATGCCGACCTTGCGCGCGTAATAGGCTGCTTCCGCAAGCTCGCCCTCTTTTGGCTCTTCAATCGCCTGCTTGGCCTTACGTTTCGCTTTCTTTCCCATGCGCCGAATCATAGCACATTACCCATAGAAAAACCCGCCGCCGATTGAGGGGTTGGACGGCAGATTTCTCTTGACCCAGAAAGAGGAGTGGTGACGCCCGTTCCACGTTCAATATTAGCAAGCGCTTGACGAAGGCATCAGCTGCGCCAGACTCCTCTCATGGCGAAGGGCAGCATCAAGGTCGGCGATGAGGTCGCCATCACCGCGACCGTGCGCCGACGCGTAACAGATGACCGGGTCAGCGTCTCGATCCCGTCCTATGGCTTCCCGCACTCGATCGTCGACCGCACGTCCAAGGTGAAGAAGGGCCAGCCGATCGAGCTGATCGGCGATGTCACCCATATCGACGGGGACTTGGTGAGGGTGAACCTTGGCGTCCCGGTGACGGTGAACGTGGACACGCTTCGGCTTGTCACCAGTTACGTGGCGCCGAAGCGGAAGACGCCGCTGGTCGACAAGGCAACATGAGCCATTGAAGACGGTCAGGGAAGTCACCCCGCGTTGCAGACAATTTGAATAAATTAGCAGCCTCTAATGAGCTGTGCTATTATGCGCAGTCAGCCGGCAAACCTACCCCGTTTTGCTGGTTAGGCCTGGCGGCCGCCCCCCCCACATCCACGACCGCTGGCCGACAGCCTTGACCCGGAACCCGCATTGAGGACGGCAATGCCATGGCATCGCCACAGCGGCATATTTGATCCCGCTGATCTGGACTTGCTCCAGCGGGTGTTCAACCAACTGTGCGACGAGCGCTACCTTGCCAAGAAAGACAGGGAACAGAGGGAAGCTCTCGCAGATGAGGTCCTCGACCTTTTCCAAAATGGGATCACGGACGAAACGAAATTATGGCAAGCGCTTTCGAAGCGACGTAGCGCTTGAACCAATAGGGCCTTCCGCCTGTCCGCAACTGCAGGCGCTGCTCCGCCTTCAGCAGCCCCGTACAGACGTTTCGGCTGCCGTCCGCCTCTTCGTCCTCGCCATCACCAACAAGCTCGCCCATGGCGTTGCCATGGGCCTGGGAATCGGGATCGGGCTGGCGCTCGCCGGCTGATTTTACTTGGTCATGTTGGCGCAAGAAATTTGCGCGCTGCGCGTTTCGTTGCCGTTTGCCGCGATGGCGCGGACACAAGTCTGATACGGTGAGAAGTAGATCCACAGGCCCGTTGCCGCCACTATGGCAACAGCGAGGATCAGTGCGGACTTGGTATTGACGGTCATGCGATCCCTCAGCGATTGATGGATTGCATACCACGTCGTGCTAGGCGCCATCTACCTCTTGCGATTGGCCGGATGGGATGGGTGAGTTGGCCAGCCGTCCAGCCCGATTTCGTTCGTATAGCCGATCGCCTCTTCCTGCTGAATCGGCCCGTCATGGCAGGGCTGGCAAACCGAAAGCCATGGCCCGGCAAAGAAATCTATGCGCTTCGATCGCTTGTCGACGTGGTGGCAGATGGTGGCGATCGTCACATATCCCCGTTGCAGGCAGCGCTGGCAAACGGGATGATCGTTTAGCTGTTTCGTCCGAATGCGCTGCCATCGCGCTGTCGCATAGAGCTTCCTGTAGGCCTCTGCCTCCGGGCTGCGCTTGTCCTCTCGCTTGGCCATCATCTTCATCCAACGAAAAACATCTGGTGTTTCGCGGCCGGCGCTTCCTGGTAGGTGCTGGCAACTGACATCGCCATGGCGAGCGCGACCATTCCGTCGATGCGGCCATGCGACTTGCGCTTGATGAACTTCCTGTTTCCGGCGGGGTCTGTCTGGACGGTGGCGTTGGCCGCGCACATGCCGAGAACGGGATGGTTTCCGTGCGCGATCTTCTTATTGAGGATGGCGCTTTCCAGTTCTCGCAATGCCGGCGACATCGACTGAAAACCCTGGCCCATCGGTTCGAAAACCGCCTTGTCGCCCTCTAGCTGCTCATCGGTGAAGCCGGCCTTGGAAAGCCAGGGCTTCAGGTGCCGCCAGTTCCAGCGATCGAAGGCGATCTTGCGGACGTCATGCCGATCGAACACATCGGCGATGACGGCGGCGATATATTCATAATCGACCGTTGGCCCCGGTGTCGTGGCAAGGTGCCCTTCCTTCGCCCATACGTCATATGGCACGCGGTCGCTGCGCGCTTTCTCCCGCAGGCCGACACTTGGAAGCCAGAACGTCGGGGCGACACTCCAGACGCCCCCCACGGGCGCTACAAGCACCAATGCGGTGAGGTCCGACACTTCGCTGAGGTCGAGCCCGCCATAGACTGGCCGGCCGTTGAAGTCGCCAGCCGCGGCGCCGCATTCGAGCCAGGCCGCGCGTGAGATAAACGGGCTCGAGGCTTCGACGCGCTGGTTGAGCGTGTAGTTTCGAAACAGCGGTTCCTGTGACGG
The DNA here is from genome assembly GCF_004022645.1 of Mesorhizobium sp. M4A.F.Ca.ET.020.02.1.1. Lineage (NCBI taxonomy): Bacteria > Pseudomonadati > Pseudomonadota > Alphaproteobacteria > Hyphomicrobiales > Phyllobacteriaceae > Mesorhizobium > Mesorhizobium sp. M4A.F.Ca.ET.020.02.1.1. The sequence continues at coordinate 8,251 of NZ_RZOI01000078.1, forward strand.
CAGGCGCTTGGCGTTCTCCGCCTGCTTCCTGATCTCGCTGGCGTTGAGGAAGTCGTCGAAAGCCGGGTTAGCCTGCTTCAAGGCCTCGTCGGAAAACGGATCGACCGACATGCCGGCGGTATACAGGCTGATGACGGTATGCGGGTCATGCTCGGCCAGCGCGTCGTCGATGAGGATGGAAAGCAGATCGCCATCGTTCGGCGCCTGTGTCGAGATGATCACCGACATCGGCGCATCGTGCGCGCCCATGGCGTTCTCGATCGCGTTGTACAGTTCCGAAACCGGACCGCGCACCTGGCCGAGTTCGTCGTGCACCGCGAAGATGGGCGACTGTCCATGCGCCGTCGAGGCGTCGGCCGAGAGCGCCTTGTAGAGCGTCCCCAGGCCCGGACAGAATAGTTGCTTGATCGTGTCGCGAATGATGATGGCGCGATCGAGGTCCGGGTTCAGCCGAACCATTTTCGCAGCGAGGTTGAACAGAACCGCGGCCTGTTCCTTGCTCTGAGCCGTGCTCGGAAGCTGCGTGTTGGGGATCGCTTCAGGCCCGCAAAGGTGCAACAGTAGAAGGCAGCCGGCCAGCGAGGTCTTCCCGTTCTTCTTGCCGAACGAAATTATCGCCAAGCGCGTGCCGGCCGGGTTGTCGTAGATCTTACGCAGATCGTCCTTCTGCCACTCGCGAAGGCGGATCGGCTGGCCGAGGTCCTTGCCTTCGGGGACTCGGCACCAGTATTCGATCCACTCGATGTTTCGCTCGGCTCTGGTCATTGGTGGCCGACCTAGCTTCTCGGGAAAGCCGCGGTCGGCACCGTGATCGATTCATCCGTGTCATAGCGGCAGACGCCCTTGGTGATACGGATTTCGTCCATCCAGCCGTTCAGGTTGGCTGTGGCGAAGTTGCGGCCTATCTCGAATGCGCCAGTGGAGTTGAACATCGCCGAGTTGGCCGGCGTGTTGCTCACGTCGAGTGTGCCATCCCGCCAGAGCCGGATCTTGCCTGCTGAGTTTTTCGACACGGCGATGTAATGCCAAGCATCGAGCGACATCGAGGCAGATGTTAAGACCGTCGCTGTGGATCCGTTGCTGGTATATCGGAATGAAACGTCGCCAGTGCCGCTCCCGGTGCTAAACGACGAGTTGATGTCCCAGCTCCAGTTTCCTACGGCCGGCGCCTGCCCCATAACGCGCTGGTTCGAGACATTGCCATGCGCCCTGATCCAAAATTCGATCGTGAACGTGTCAGAATTTGCCGAGGAAAGAAGCCAGTCGGCGTGATCGGGGGTTGATAGATAATCCCCCGTGCCGTCGAACAGGCAGGAAGACACCCCGAAAGCGGCCTGAGCGGTGTCGAGCTGCGAATTTCCGTTGAATGTGAAGGAATGCGCTGATGGACTCTCGTCGGTAGTGCTGGTGGCGCCGTCAGAGCCTTCGAAGCCGAGCAACAGTACGACATTGGCGAAGTAGGGATCGCTCCCGCCGCCGCCTCCGCCGCCCTGGTTCGGATTGTTGAAAAATGATCCTGTCGAGAGCAGCATGGTTTCACCTTTCAAAAATTGCGATTGAGTACGGCTCGCAAATTGAGCGGGCGATGTCGCGGGCGCCTGCCGTAATATCGAAAACCGCGCCCTGGATGAGATCGTCGATGCCCTCGGTAACGATATCTGAGGGATCGAAACCGCCGCCATGAACCATCAAATCGGTGAGGAGATCGCTCAACAACCGAAGGTCGCCGCCACCGGGAACAAACGTCAGCCGCCTCGGAATGCCACCGGCCGTCTCCGATATGATCTGATCGGTCTGGCCGTCGAAATAGTAAGAATCTGTCGAACTCGCCCCTGCGATGCTTCGCGTCGTGCCGAGGTCGAGGTCGGTAAAATAGGATGTCGTGCCGCCGACTGGCAAAAAGTAGAGTTCGTCGACGAAACGCTGCAGATCAGGCGGGCCTAGATCGCGCGTGCCAATTGCCTCGATCTGATAGGGAACCGACTTGGTGAACTCTATTGCCCCAGTCGCGCCATCGACGCGGGAAACTGTGGCGGCATCGGTCCACACCACGAGATCGCCATCATCATAAACCGCATAGCGGAGCGCGTCGGCGAACGTCGCCAGGACAGAGGTGCTTTTGAGCGTCCCCTGGCTCGTGAACGTCGCCTTCACAAGGTCATTGTCGGCGCAGAGGTAGAACACCCCATCGCTGCCGCTCACCGGGCCCGGCGTGAGGCATTGAATGTCGGAGTAACCCTCCCAACTCGCCGTCGACTGGTAGGGCCTGGTCACGGTGTCGATGGTGAGGCGATAGCAGAAAACTTGCTCGTTCTGGCCGAAGCCGACGACGAGCGCGGTTGAGGCATCGACATCGACAAGGCAACCGTCTACCAGCGAACTGCTTGTCGCCGAGTCCCCAGACGTTGCAATAACGGCGCCTGTGCTTCCGTCGCACAACACAGCATCCCAGTCGCTGGTGCCGGTGAAGCTGGCGAAATAGAACAGCCGGTCCAGGGTTCGGCTGTATCGAAAGACCCGGTAATAATTGTAGATGTCCGACTCGCGATCGAAGGTGAAGTACTGTTTCGCCGCGGGGATCGAATACAGGAAAATGTCCGTGTCGTCGAAGCCGTAAAGCTTCTGTTGATCCCAAACCGGAATTAGATCGCGGGCATTGGGTGTGCCTGCGAAGGTCGTAAAGATTTGGTAATTGTGCGAGTTTGCGCCGTCCTGAATCCATTCCGCCTCGAAGACTGGCGGCGCGCCCAGGCCCTGAATATCGAAATCCGTTATGACGATGTCCAGGTAACCACGGTGCGCTGAGACGTTGGTTTCGCCTTCCTCGGCAACCATGGTTGGATCGCGGCCTTGGGTGCTCTTGCCATCGTAGGCGCGGAACTTCAGGCCCTTTTGCCGATAGGACTGCGTGGCGTCGTAGATGAGTTTGCCATTGGCGTAGAGTTTCCTCAGCGTCCATGTGGAATTGGGGACAAGCGGACGGGCGAAGCGCAGCCGGCACGACATGAAGCTTGTCGTCGTGGTGATCGTGTCCCAGAACTCGATGTGGGTCGACGTGACAGTCAGGATCGGCGGCACCCAGATATAGGCGGCCGGCAATCTGCATTTGCCCCAAACCGCTGGCAGCGTCTGCCCATAGGCCGAGGTCGGGAGCGTGACCTGGACCGTGGGAACATCCGGGACGGTCGGCGCGGTGACTGGTTGCGGGTTAGCCCAGCTTCCGCGCGTTGGGTGACGTGGCAGGCCAGACATCAGCAGGCCCCCGCGCAGATGGCTTCGATCAGGGCGCCGAGGTTGCCGGGCCGGTGGACGATCGAGATTTCCGGCAGCGCCGAGATTGCAACACAGAGCGACACGCCACCTTCAATCGGCTTTCGGACGCCAACAAAACGGCCGAGAGACAGCCCGCGGCACCGGCCGGCGTCAACCTCTACCATCACCTGGCTGTCGACCACTTCGCCGACGACGAATAGGCCGTGCTCGTCCTGGGTGATCTTGATCCATTTGCCCACGTCCTCGCCATCATGCGCGAAGAGCATTCTCGGCGAAAAGCCCCGCTCGATCAGGCGAGTGAAGGCGCCGGCAGCGACAACGAAATTATCGTTGGTGCAAACGCCGTAGCGGCAGGCGTAGCCGGCAACCAGCATCAGCGTGCCGCCTCCAACTGTTGGCGAAGACTGAAGGCTTCCGGCCAGGCCTGAGCCCATGCGGTGCCGCTGCTCGCCCATGCCGGCGGCAATGGTGCATCGACGTCGAGCGGATTTGGCTGCCAGGGCAGAAGCCCGAGCGCGGTAGCGAGCGCCTGGTGGTCACCGGCCCGGAATGCTGCCACCGCATCAGGAGAGATCCTGCGCTTTGCACCGCGGTTCAGTGGCGTGCGCTTCGTCGCCATCTTCTCAGCCCCTATAGCCAGGACCAGCCGGCCGGCCAGGGCCGCTATGAATCGGCTCCATATCCAAGCCGAGCCGCGCCACCGTGCGCACAACAAAGGATCTCGCGGCGATCTCGTGCCGCAGAGCCGGATGATCCTTCAAGCCGGTCTTGGTGCGGATTACCGCGCCGTCAGCGTCGATTTGTTCCTTCAGCGCCTCTGCCCTGTCGAGCGATTGGCAAGCTTGCAGAAGGAACTCGACGCCGGCCGCATCCTCGATCTGATATTGGGCATGGACTGCCTGCCACAAAGCCATCCCGTGCTTGCCGAGCGGCCTGGGTGGCGCACCGGTTGCGGGCGGGTTGTCGGCTACCAGTTTGAGGTTCTTCGGCACTAGTTTTTCAGTCCTTGAATGTTTCGCTCATTTTGCTGACAAGAAAACGGCCCCAGCGGTAAGACGATGTGTTTTCTTTTTGAAAGGCGAGTACCCCCCACGGGGTCGTCCCTTCGGCGCGTTGTTGTTGGCTGCCTGCATCAGTGCAGTTCCGTCGTCGGTGCGTTCGGCTCGAGAGCGATACGGGTGAGGCATGAGACCAACGCTGCCTGTTCGGCTTTGGTCGGCTTGCGCTCGAAGTGATTGACGAAGGCCAAGACGGCGCGTTGGCACATCAGCTTGATCTGCTCTTCCGTCATCGCGTGGCGTCCTTTCCATCGTGGCCTTTCTTGACCATCAACTGCCAGATGTCTGGGCTATCCTGGGGCGTCACGCCCACGTCGGCATCCTTGATGGCTACCCATGCGCTGCCAAGGTGAGTGACGACAGAGCCGCGGTTGTAGGTGTTGGCGCGCTGGTAGACACCACCATATCGAACGCCCGACTTCTCAAGCTCGGCTGTCTGGTTTTCGAGGTGATCCAGGCGTGCCTCGATGGCCATGCATCGGGCCATTGCCCAATAGTGGTTTGCCTCGATGGTGCCTTCCACAGCAGAGGCGAACTCAAGGTCTATTTTCAAATCTGCCGGCAGGCCGCCTTTTCGGAAATGATCAGCCCAGCGCGCCGTCCAATATGCTTTGAACGCCTTGTGAGCATCCAGATAAGTGGAGTCGTCGTCGGCAAGGCTCTTGCGCGACACCGTGGGGTAATTTGGCGCCGCCGATTGCGAAAGCTTCTCGTCTATCTTCCACGGCCGATGCTGCTCCGGAGCCGCTGGCGCAGGTTGCTTTAGCTCTTCGCCCAATTCGACCTTGAAGCGAAGATCTCGCTGCTTTCCGAGCAACTCTTGGATGTCGCTGATCTCGCCCTTCAGCCGCTGCTGCATCGTCCAGTCTTGATCGAGCACGTGCCTGGCGTTCGTCGGCCGCGAGAATGTCCTTTTTGCCGGTCAGCAACTGGTCCAGGCGCTTGATCTCGACATCGATCTTGGCGAGGTCGGATTGGCGCTGATCAACGATGACGGGCTTCTTCATTTCGTGCGCTTCCAAGCATCGAGGTCGCGCTGGTGGCGGAATTCCTCGCTGGCGCGGCGTAGGCGGCGCTCAACTGCTGTTTCGTTGAGCTTGACGGTGACATGCTTCCTCGGGCGTGGCGGACCACCGTTGAGCGTCACAGGCCGGTTTTTTGGCTTCTTCATTTCGGCACCTCGATTGAATGGATGAGACCGCGCGCAAGACACCAGGCGAGCGGTTGCAGCTCGTCCTTTGCGGCTTCGATCGCGAGTTCGGCCAGATCGGCTCCAGAGGCATCGGCAATGACGTTGAGATACTGCTGATCCGACCACCGCAGGCGACGCATCGATTCGAGGTGCCGAAAGATCGTCCACCGTTCCCGATGGTCAGGCTGGTCGGCGGTTAGGTGCAGAAGAAATTCGGTATTCGGCGAGGCAACGCGGACGTCACAGCCCATCGCCACCAACACGCCGGCCGACATGCAGCGCCGGCCAAGCCTTGCACGCTTTAAGGT
>NZ_RZOI01000790.1:0-2647 GCF_004022645.1 Mesorhizobium sp. M4A.F.Ca.ET.020.02.1.1
GCGCGGGCCGCTTCGATCACCGGCGCCAGATTGGAATCGGACTGCGGCGACAAAAGCAGCGCGTCCGGCTTCTGCGACAGCACCGTCTGGGCAAGGTTGAGCTGCTCGATCATCGAACTTTCGTCCTTGGCCGCCTGCACGTCGACGTTGATCTTGTACTTCGCCGCCTCGGCCTTTGCGCCGGCCGCGACGTCCTGCCAGAACTCATTGATCAGCGTCTTCGTCACATAGGCAAAATGCAGCTCCTTCTTTGGCGCCGGCACGGCGCCGAACTCCTTCTCGACAGCCGTCGATTCGATCTTGTCCATCTTGGCCGTTGGATAGGCCGGGCAGCTGTCGTCGGCGAAAGCGGGGGCCGCGCCGAGAAGGGCGAGCGCCGTCGGGGCGGCGAGCACGCCGCTTATCCGTAACTTCATCGAATTTCCTCCCATTTGGTACCGGATCATCTCCGGAGCATTCTCTTCCCTGTAGACCCGGACGCTACGGCCTTCACCTCTCGCCATTAAGCGCTCCGACTGTTCACGACTTCACCGTGTTGCAGCAAGTTGGAAATTAGAGCATTCGATCTGTTAGATTCAAATTAGAAGCCCTATCCGATTTTTTAGCCAGGCTTAAAGAAAAATGGTATGGCTTGCACGCTTGCCGCGAGGAGGAAAGATGCAGATCCCGGTCAAGGCCATTTGGGTCTTTCATGCCGCGGCCCAGGCGGGCAGCATCTCGCGCGCCGCCGAGGAGTTCGGCGTGACGCCGTCGGCGGTCACCCAGCAGATCCAGGCGCTCGAGGTCCAGCTCGGCGTCAGCCTGCTGACGAAGATGGGCCGGCGCGTGGTTCTGACGGAAGCGGGTGAGCGCTATTACGCTACCATTACCGACGAGATCGAGCGTATCACCGAGGCCACGCGCACGATCCGCGGCTATCGTTCGGTGACGATGCTGACGGTGCGGGCGACGCCGACACTTTCCAACAAATGGCTGCTGCCGCGCCTTGCCTCCTTCCTCGACCAGAATCCGGAACTGGAAATCCGCCTCGACGGCACCAATGAGCCGACGGACTTCAACCGCGAGCTCGTCGATCTGGAAATACGGCATGGCGACGGCCGCTGGCCGGGCCTGTTCGTCGAAGGCATGGCCGAGGAGAGCTTCATCCCGGCCTGTGCCCCGGCTCTCGCGGCGGCGGGCAGCCTTAGCGCCGAGGATCTGACGCGGCACCGGCTGATCCATTCCGTGAAGTCGCAGGCGCAATGGCCGGCCTGGTTCAAGCTCGCTGGCGCGCATCCGGCGAACAGATGGCGCCGCATCCTGTTCGACCGCTCCCATATGGCGATCGACGCGGCGCTGGACGGCATGGGGATTGCACTGGAGAGCAGCATGATGATGGAGCGCGAGCTGCGCGAGGGCCGGCTCGTCTGTCCCGTCCCTGATCCTCCTTCGCTGCGCATCGTCACGCAGTGGATCGTGTGTCCGCGTGACCATCTGCGGCACAAGAAGGTGCGGCTGTTCCTCGACTGGCTGCGCGCCGAGCGCGACGGGACGCCCGGCCTGCCGGCCTGAAGACAAAAGCCGCCAAGCGGGTCGGACCTTCACACATCGCCGGGTGCCGTGCATCGATCTCACACTTGATAACTTCACGGCTTTCTGTATTTGTGTGAAAAACTCGAAGGCCGAAGGTTCGCATGCTGTCCCGTTTCGCAACCCGATTGAACTCCTTCGGCTCCGCGCCGCAGCTGCGATGGCCGGACCTCTCCGGCAAGCCGAGCATGATGCAGATGGCCGAGCGCGCCGCCACCGTGCGCGGCCTGACCGATGTGGACCTGAACTTTCCCGACCACATGTCCGGCGAGCCGGCGGAGATCGCCCGGCGAATAGGCGGCCTCGGCCTGTCGATCAACGGCCTTGCGATGCGCTATTACACCAACCCGGCCTTCAAGCGCGGCGCCTTCACCAATCCGGACGCGGCGGTGAGGCGCGAGGCCATCGATCTGACCAAGCGCGGCATCGATGCGGCGCGCGCCATGGGCGCGGATCTGATGACGATCTGGCTCGGCCAGGACGGGTTCGACTGCAACTTCCAGCTCGATTACGCACAGGCTTGGGACTGGGAGGTGGCCGGCGTCCGGGAGGTGGCGGAGCACGATCCGGACTGCCGCGTCAGCATCGAGTACAAGCCCGACGAGCCGCGCGCCCAATCGCTGCTGCGGGACGCGGCGACGACGCTGCTGGCGATCGCCGAGGCCGGCTCGACCAATCTCGGCGTCACCATCGATTTCGCGCACGCGCTTTACGCGGGCGAGCAGCCGGCGCTTGCCGCGCATCTGATCAACCGCCGCAGCCGGCTGCTCGGCGTGCATCTCAATGACGGATACGGCAAGCGCGACGACGGGCTGATGGTCGGCGCGGTGCATCTGCGCTCGACGTTGGAACTGCTTCACCAGATCCGCCGCGACGGCTTCGACGGCGCGCTCTACTTCGACACCTTTCCGGACCTGAGCGGGCTCGATCCCGTCGCCGAATGCGAGGCCAACATCGCCACGGTGCGCCGATCGCTGGAGATTGCCGACGGGCTGGCCGGCGACAATGGCCTTGCCGACGCACTGGCCCGCCAGGACGCCGCCGCCAGCCAGAGGATCGTCATCCGGGCCTTGATTGG
>NZ_RZOI01000791.1:0-2637 GCF_004022645.1 Mesorhizobium sp. M4A.F.Ca.ET.020.02.1.1
GGATCGTTCGGTTCGATGACGGCGCCGCTGTCGGTGGTGCCGAAGCAGTAGCGGCACCACAGCGCGGACTCCAGCGCGAGGCCGGCGACGCCCTTGCCCGCCGTCAGCCGGTCGGCGATGGTCGGAATGATGAATTTCGGCTGCCGGTTGGAGCCGTCGAGGCAGAGCCGGCGGATGGTGTCGCCGATCTTTGGATTGGAGAAGCGGCGCTCGATGAGCTGGTAGTAATCCTCCAGCACCGTATCCGGCACCGGCGGCACGGTCGGGATGATCTCGTCGCGTTCCAGCTTGGCGAGGAAACCGCGAACCAGGGGCTCCTGCATCGCCTCATGCACGAAATGGATGTCCATCAGCCCGGCCGGATAGGCGATCGTGGCATGGCCGCCATTGAGGATGCGGATCTTCATCAATTCGTAGGGCGCGACGTCCTTGACGAACTGCACGCCGACCTTTTCCAGCGGCGGCCGTCCGGCGGTGAAATGATCCTCCAGCACCCATTGCCGGAACGGCTCGCAGAACACCGGCCAGTTGTCCTCCAGCCCGAAATCGCTGGCGAGGATGCCGCGCTCGCGGTCGGTGGTGGCCGGCGTGATGCGGTCGACCATGCCATTTGGAAAGGCGACGTTGTCCTTCACCCAGGTGGCGAGAGCCTCGTCGATCAGCCGCGCCAGGCCGATGACGCCGTCGGAGGTGACGTGGCCGTTATGGGGGATGTTGTCGCAGGACATGACGGTGAACGGCACGATGCCGTCGGCGCGACGGCGCACCAGCCCGGCAAGGATGAGGCCGAACACGGTCTTCGGCGTGGCACCTGCTTGCGCGTCGGCGACGATGTCGGGGTGGGTCGGATTGAACTCGCCGGAAGCCGGATCGATGAAATAGCCGCCTTCGGTGATGGTCAGCGAGACGATCCGGATCGCCGGGTCGGCGAGCTGTTCGATGATCGCGGCGGCTTCGCCCGGCATCAGGAAATCGATCATGCCGCCGGTGACGCGGGCGCTCATATGGCCGGAGTCCTGCTCGACCACCGTGGTTAGCCAGTCCTGCTCCTCGAGCTTGGCGCGGCCGATCTTCTCGCCCGCGAAGACGCCGGCGCCGATCAGCGCCCAATCATGGCCAAGGCCCGCGTTGAACAGGTCGTCGAGATAGACGGCCTGGTGCGAGCGATGAAAGTTGCCGACGCCGAAATGTACGATGCCGGCCTTAAGCCCGGCGCGGTCATAGTTCGGACCGGAGACGTTCGGGGGGAGCTTGGCAAGGTTTGAGGAAGAGAGTTTAACGGTCATCTGCTTTACCCTTTGGCCGATACATGGCCTGACAATTCCCCCGATCCCTCGAGAGAAGGAGCGGCGGTGAGGGGCGGCATCTGCCTGCCAGCATTCTGCTGCCCCTCGCCTGCCCCGGCGGCGGCCTCTCCCCGGAGGCAGGGAGAGGCGCCTTCCCCCTCAACTCATCCCCGTCAACTCATCCATTGGCCGCCATCGACATTGTAGGTCTGGGCGACGATGTATTCGGCCTCTTCGCTGGCCAGGAACACGGCCATGCCGGCGAGGTCTTCCGGCCTGCCCATGCGCCCATATGGCACGCCCTCACCAACCAGCCGCTTCTTCTCGCCCTTCGGCCGGTTCTCGTATCTGGCGAACAGCGCATCGACCTGGTCCCACATGTCGCTGTCGACGACGCCGGGAGCGATGCCGTTGACGTTGATGCGGTGCTTGATCAGGTCGAGCCCGGCCGACTGGGTGAGCGAGATGACGGCGGCCTTGGTGGCGCAGTAGACCGCGACCAGCGGCTCGCCACGGCGGCCGGCCTGGCTTGCCATGTTGATGATCCGGCCGCCCTTGCCCCCGGCGATCATCGAACGGGCAGCCGCCTGCAGCATGAACAGCGTGCCGGCGACGTTGACCGAAAACAGCTTGTCGTAGCTCGCCCTGGTTATCTCGACGATCGGCGCGAGGTCGAAGATGGCGGCGTTGTTGATCAATATGTCGAGGCCGCCGGTCCTGGTCTCCACCGCTTTCACCGCCGCCTCGATGGAGGCCTGATCGGTGACGTCGAGCTTGACGGCGTAGGCCTTGTCGCCGATAGCGGCCGCCGTCCTTTCGGCGGCCGCCAGATCGATGTCGGCAACCGCCACTGTCGCACCCTCGCGCGCGTAGGCTTCGGCGAACGCCTTGCCGATGCCGCGCGCCGACCCGGTGATCAGCGCCGATTTGCCTTTGAGCCTCACCGGGCCATCGCCTTGCCGTCGGGCCCGAAGCGATGCAGCTTGGTCTGGTCCGGCGTCAGATAGATGGTGTCGCCATGATGGACGCCGAGCTCGCCGTCGGCGCGCACCGTCAAGGTGCCGACGCCGTCGGCCTGGACATGCAGGAAGGTGTCGGAGCCGAGATGCTCGGCGACGCCGACGGTCGCCTTCCAGTCGCCCGCCGTGGTCGAGATGTTCATGTGCTCGGGCCGGATGCCGATGGTCTTGGCGCTGTATTTCGCCGCCGGCGCGCCTTCGATCAGGTTCATCTTCGGCGAACCGATGAAGCCGGCGACGAACAGGTTCTTCGGCGTCTTGTAGAGCTCCATCGGCGAGCCGACCTGCTCGACATTGCCGGCGTTGAGCACGACGATCTTGTCGGCCATGGT
>NZ_RZOI01000792.1:0-2635 GCF_004022645.1 Mesorhizobium sp. M4A.F.Ca.ET.020.02.1.1
GGCCAGAAACTCTCAGGGTCGGAACAAGGGGCGTTGGAAGACCAGCTCGGCCATTGCTGGACCCTCCCGGTCGGCCTCGAAGGTTCCGAGGATTTCACCGTGGTCGTTCGCTTCAACCTGAACGCCTCCGGTAAGTTGGAAGGCCGCCCGACTGTCGAAAAGTCCAGCGGCAACCCCCAGTTCGACGCCAGTGCGGTTCGCGCCGTGCAGAAATGTGATGTCGCCGGGCTGCAGGTGCCCGCCGGCAAGCAGGACATATGGTCCGATGTTCGCGTCAACTTTGATCCGAGAGCGATGCTTGGCCTGTAGCCTGAGCACCCGAAAAATCAGCAAGAGAAGCGAGAAGACATGAAATCCATCCTCAAGCCGCTCCTGGTGGTCGCCGCAATGGCGATGGGCATAATTTCTGTCGCCACCTTGCCTGCTCGAGCAACCCTCGAGCTCAACGTCAACAAAGGCAATGTCGAGCCGATGCCGATAGCCATCCCCGACTTTCAGGGAGAGCTTGGCGCGCAGATATCGGAGATCGTAACCGCCGATCTGAAACGGTCCGGACTGTTCGCGCCGATCGACAAGGCCGCCTTTGTCGAAAAGATCACGAACCCAGATGCGGCGCCGCGCTACGAGGACTGGAAGGTCATCAACGCGCAGGCGCTGGTGACCGGCAGCGTGAACAAGGAGGCGGACGGCCGCATCCGCGCCCAGTACCGGCTGTGGGATATTTTTGGCAACACGCAGCTGGCCGGCGAGCAGTTTTTCGCCAACGACGCCAATCAGCGCCGTGTCGCTCATATCATCGCCGATGCGATCTATGAGAAGATTACCGGCGAAAAGGGCTATTTCGACACGCGCGTCGTCTTCATCGACGAATCCGGCGCCAAGAATGCGCGCAAGAAGCGGCTCGCCATCATGGACCAGGACGGCGCCAACGTGCGCTATCTGTCCGACGGCCGCTCGATCGTGCTGACACCGCGCTTCTCGCCGAACCGGCAGGAAATCACCTACATGTCCTATGAGAGCGGCCAGCCGAAGGTCTATCTACTGCAGATCGAGACCGGGCAGCGCGAATTGGTCGGCAACTTCCCCGGCATGACGTTCGCGCCGCGCTTCTCGCCCGACGGCCAGAAGGTGATCATGAGCCTGCTGCGCGACGACGGCAATTCCAACATCTTCGCCATGGACCTGAGGAGCCGCTCGACCACAAGGCTGACCAATTCCACCGCCATCGATACCTCGCCGTCCTATTCGCCCGACGGCAGCCAGGTGGTGTTCACCTCCGACCGCGGCGGCCGCGCGCAGATCTACGTAATGGGCGCCGACGGCTCCGGCCAGACCCGCATATCGTTCGGCGACGGCGTCTATTCGACGCCGGTGTGGTCGCCGCGCGGCGACCTCATCGCCTTCACCAAGCAGACCGGCGGCGAGTTCCAGATCGGCGTCATGAAGACCGACGGCTCAGGCGAGCGCATTCTGTCGTCCGGCTTCCAGCAGGAGGGACCGACTTGGGCGCCCAACGGCCGCGTGCTGATGTTCTTCCGCGACTCAGCCGGCGGTCCGAAGCTGGTTTCGGTCGACCTCACCGGCCGCAACGAGCAGTCGATCCCGACCTCGAACTTCGCGTCCGACCCGGCCTGGTCGCCGCTGCTTGAGTGAGCGGTCGAAAAGGAGAATTGAAGAACTGATGAAATGAAGAATTGAAGAATGGAGAAAGAGGGCAGTTACATCAAGCGCGCCAAGGATTTGGAAGTCTATAGGCGTGCTTATGCAGCTTCCCTCGACGTCCACAGAGCGACGCTCGTTTTTCCGAAAATCGAGCAATACGCACTGCCGACCAAATGCGTCGATCCAGCAAGGCGATTTGCGCCAATCTGGCGGAGGGCTTCGCCAAGCAGACCCATTCCAGACCCGAATTCGCGCGGTTCATTTCGATGGCTATGGGATCCTGCAGCGAAGTTGAAAAGTGGATTTCGTATGCGTTCGATCTTGGTTACATCACGCAAGCGCAACGCGACGAATGGCAGCAATCCTACGTCCACATCTATGGAATGCTGGTGAATCTGAGGGAGAGATTGAAGTGATCCTTTTCCTCAATTCCCCAATTCTTCAGTTCTTCAATTCCCCTTTTTCACAGGCTGGTCGCGTTTTGGCCGCATTTCCGCCTACGGTCCGCGCGCATTGTCGCCCTTGGTAATGCGTGGGCGTAACGGCCGCGGACGGCGGCCTAATACCAAATTTTAACCGTGTTTCTTGAATGCCGGTTAACCCAAACGTGGTTACTGGGTGATCAACGAAATCACTCGAATGCGAAGGAGAGGCGGCATGGGCCGTATCGCAGCACTTACCAGAAACCCGGCCATGATCGCGCTGGTGGCGGCACTCGCCATCACGGGTTGCGCCTCGAAGAAGACCCCGAACAGCGCGGCCGATCTCGGCCTCAACGGCGCGGGCGCCGCGACGCCGGGCTCCGCCCAGGATTTCACCGTCAACATCGGCGACCGTATCTTCTTCGACACGGATTCGTCCTCGATCCGCGCCGACGCGCAGACGACGCTGTCGCGCCAGGCGCAGTGGCTGAACCAGTACAAGCAGTATGCCATCGTCATCGAGGGCCATGCCGACGAGCGCGGCACGCGTG
>NZ_RZOI01000793.1:0-2621 GCF_004022645.1 Mesorhizobium sp. M4A.F.Ca.ET.020.02.1.1
GACATTAGGCGAAGGCACCGCGGCCATCCGCGCCCTGCCGATCATGCGGAGCCTTCGCCTAATGTCAGACCGGAAAGATCCGCCTCGACGGTGGCGCTGCGGCTGCGCTCCACCCGGGTCAGGCTGTTCGGCCCGGCGTTGAAGCCGATGTCGGCTACGGCGCCGAGCGGGACTGTGCCCTTGGAGCCGGTCAGCGGCAGGACGGCAAGCTTTGCCGGATCGTCGATGACGCCGTCCGGCAGGGTGACGACAATCGACACCTGGCGATCGCCAAGGTTGAACTTCGCCAGGTTGGTGTCGGTGTCGCCGATGGTGGCGATCTTGACCGTCGCAGCGATCTCCGTCGGCGTGACACCAAGCTCGGCCGCCTTGGCGCTGTCGGGGCGCACGATCAGCTCGGGCTTGGTGGTCGCGGCGGTCGAGGTCGGGTTGATCAGGCCGGGCACCGACTTCATCTCGTCGATCAGGGCATCGCTCGCCTTTTCGAGCGCTGCGCCATCATCGCCGACCAGCGTGATCGACACCTTGGCGCCGGAGAAGCCGTCGGCGCCGAACTGGATGCGGGCACCAGGAATGTCGTTCAGCTTCGGCGAGGCTTCGGCTTCGAACGCCTGCTGGCTGAGCAAGCGTTCGGCGCGCGGCTTCAGATTGATCGTGACGGTGGCGGTGCGCACCTCGGCCGAGCTCGAACTCTGGTTCGGCCCGCCGCCCGAGGAAGCGGCCGTGCCGATCGTGGCGAAGACGCTGTCGACGGCCGGTTCACGCTCGAGGCGCTCTGTAATGTCCTGCACCACGGCCGTTGTCTGCTCGATCGTCGAGCCCGGCTGCAGTTCGACCGAGATCATTGAGCGGCCGCGATCGGCCGCCGCCATGAATTCGGTAGGCAGTTTCGTGGCCAGGAGCATCGAGCCGGCGAAGAAGGCTATGCCGGCGAACAGCGTGATCCAGCGGCAATTGAGCGCCTTGCGCAGCAGCCAGAGATAGGTCGGCACCCAGGCCGGGAGGTCGTCCTCGCTGTGGCCGCCGGCGCGCACCAGATAGGCGCCCAACAGCGGCGTGAGCATGCGCGCCACCAGCAGCGAGAACAGCACCGACACGCAGACGGCGATGGCGAAGCTGATGAAGAATTTTCCGGGAATGCCGGGCATGAAGGCCACCGGCAGGAACACCGCGACGATGGTCGCGGTGGTCGCCACCACGGCAAGGCCGATCTCGTCGGCGGCCTCGATCGCCGCCTGATAGGCGCTGGCGCCGGTCTGGCGCATATGGCGAACGATGTTCTCGATCTCGACGATGGCGTCGTCGACGAGGATGCCGACCACCAGCGACAGCGCGAGCAAGGTGATGTTGCTCAGCGAGATGTCCAGGGCCGCCATGACGGCGAAGGTCGGGATCAGCGACAGCGGCATGGCGACGGCCGACACCAGCGTCGCCCTGATGTCGCGCAGGAACAACCAGACCACGCCGACGGCGAGCAGGGCGCCGAGCCACAGCGCCTCGAGGGCCGCGTCATAGCTTTCCTGCACGAAACCGGACGAGGAGGTGACCTCGCTGAACTTCGCCCCAGTGGCTTTCGCGCCGATTTCGGCGATCGCCGCGCGCGCGGCCTTGACGACGTCGATCTCGCTCGATCCGACCGACCTGTAGACGTTGAAGGCAACGACTTGCTTGCCGTCGAGATAGGCGGCCTGGCGCGGCTTCTCCCAGCTGTCGACCACGGTGCCGAGATCGGAAAGCTTGACGTCGCCGGCGCTGGAAAGCGCCATGCGGGTGTCGGCGAGCGCCTCGACCGTGGTGGCGCTGGCCAGCGTGCGCACAGACTGCTCCTGGCCGCCGATGGTGGCGCGGCCGCCGGGCTGGTTGACGTTGTTCGATGCCAGCGTCTGGCTGACGTCGCCGGCGCTGATGCCGAGCGCGGCCAGGCGGTCGGGATCGAGCTCGACGCGGATGACACGGTCGACGCCGCCGGAGCGGGTGATCTTGGAGACGCCGTCGACGCCGAGCAGGGCCTTGGCCACGTCGTTGTCAATGTACCAGCTCAGTTGATCGGGCGACATGGTCGGCGCCTCGACGACATAGGTCAGCACCGAATTGCCGTTGGCGTTGACCTTGGCCACGACCGGTGTCTGGGCGGCGGCCGGCAGGCTGGACTGCACGCCCGAGACCGCGTTGCGGACGTCGTTGGTGGCAGTCTCCGGATCGGTGCCGAGGGTGAACTCGACCGTGGTGACGGACGAGCCCTCGCTGATCGAGGTCGAGACATCGTCGACGCCTTCCAGTGTCGCCACGGCATTCTCGATCACCCGCGCGACCTGAACTTCCATCTCGCTCGGAGCCGCGCCCGGCTGCGCCACAGTCACGGTGACGGTCGGCAGGTCGATGTCGGGCATGTTGTTGGTGCGCAGCTGCATGAAGCCGTAGAGGCCGGCGATGGTAAGCGACAGGAAGAGCACGATGGTCGGAACCGGGTTGCGGATCGACCAGGAAGAAATGGCGTTCATTGCGCGCTCCCCGTCGAGCCCGCGGCAGCGCCGGCGTCGGCCACGGCGGAGGCGACGCGCACCAGATTGCCGTCCGAGAGGAAGCCGGCGCCGGCGACCACGACATGATCGCCTTCGGAG
>NZ_RZOI01000794.1:0-2609 GCF_004022645.1 Mesorhizobium sp. M4A.F.Ca.ET.020.02.1.1
GATGGAACGGCGGACGAAGACCCTCGCTCTCCCACGGGCTTCAAGGCCCAAAGATGCTCCGGTCTCTCGTCCGCCACCGCACCTGCTGCAATAGCAGAGTCGGCACGGGACAAGTTACAAAGGTGCCCGAAGGGCGGATGAGGGGCCGCGCCGGCGCTGGACGATTCCTGCAAGGTTGGTGCCAAGCCACCCCCCTCTGCCCTGCCGGGCATCTCCCCCTCAAGGGGGGAGATTGGCAGCTTAGGTGCCGGCGCCCTCCTGCAGCGTTGGCGATTGGCGAAAGTGCAGGGGACATCTGATCTCCCCCCTTGAGGGGGAGATGTCCGGCAGGACAGAGGGGGTGCTGTCCCGCCAGCGTTCGGCAACTCATCGTCGCGCCACCCCCTTGGCCCATCTCTCCCGGCTTTATCCGCAACGCCATATCGGCTAAGGGCAGGCACCAATCCTTTTGCCCGGACTGCCTGCAAAAATGACCGCCAAGCCAATCCCGCTCTTCCTCGGCATCGACACCGGCGGCACGTATACCGACGCCGTGCTGTGGGCGGAGGAAGGCGGGCCGAAGGGCAAGGTGCTGGCCAAGGCCAAGGCGCTGACCACCAGGCACGACCTCGCTGTCGGCATCTCCGGCGCGGTCGACGCGGTGCTGGAGAAGGCCGGCACCGATCCGGCTTCGATCAAGCTGGTGTCGATGTCGACGACCTTGGCCACCAACGCGCTGGTCGAGGGCCAGGGCGGGCGCGTCGCGCTGATCATGATCGGCTTTTCCGAGGCCGACCTTGCCCGCGACGGGCTGAAGACGGCGCTCGGCAGCGACCCGGTGGTGTTCTGCCCCGGCGGGCATGACGTGCACGGCAATGCGGCCAAGCTCGACCTCTCCGGCCTCGAAGCAGCCCTGCCTGAGCTCGGCGGCTCGGTTTCGGGCTTTGCCGTCTGCGCCTACTTCGCCACGCGCAACCCGGCGCATGAGCTGGCTGCCCGCGACCTGATTCGCGAAAAGACCGGCCTGCCGGTCACCGCTAGCCACGAGCTGTCGGCCAAGCTCGGCGGCCCGCGCCGCGCGCTCACCACGCTGCTCAACGCCAGGCTGATCTCGATGATCGACCGGCTGGTGGCGGCGACCGAAGGGTTTCTGGAAGCGCGCGGCATTGCAGCACCGCTGATGGTGGTGCGCGGCGACGGCGCGCTGGTTTCCGCCGCCTTCGCCCGCCAGCGGCCGATCGAGACTATTTTGTCGGGCCCCGCCGCCAGCCTCGTCGGCGCCCGTCACATGACCGGCCTCGACGATGCCGTGGTTTCCGACATCGGCGGCACCACCACCGACGTCGCCGTGCTCGACAGCGGCCGCCCGCGGCTCGATCCGGAGGGCGCCACCGTCGGCGGTTTCCGCACCATGGTCGAGGCCGTGGCGATGCGCACCTTCGGCCTCGGCGGCGATTCCGAAGTGGCGCTGGAGGACGGAGCGCTCAATCCAAAAATCTTGCTCGGGCCGCGCCGCCTGGTGCCGCTGGCGCTGGCGGGCCTGGCGCATGGCGAGGCGGTGACATCGGAGCTGGAGCGGCAACTGCGGGCGCCGAATCCCGGCCGCATGGATGGCCGCTTCGCGGTGCGCACCGGCGTGCCGGACCGGCTTGCCGCCGGCCTCACCGCGCCGGAGGCAAAACTCTACGAGGCGATCGGGGCTACGCCGCTGGCGCTCGACAGGCTGCTGACCTCGAACGCCCAGAACGCGACGCTGAACCGGCTGGTGGCGCGCGGCCTGGTGCACATTTGCGGCTTCACGCCGTCGGATGCCGCCCATGTGCTCGGCAAGCAGGCCAACTGGCACGCCGCCACCGCACGCCTCGGCGCCGAGCTGTTCGCCCGCAAGCGCGACGGCCGCGGCCAGGCCATCGCGGCGACGCCGGAGGCGATTTCCGAACGTGTGCTGGTGACGCTGACCCGCTGGTCGGCCGAATACATTCTCGAAACCGCCTTCACCGAGGACGGGCTGGATGGCGCCGCCGCCGTCGCGCATGCGCTGGTGCAGCGCGCCGTCGATGCCCATCCCGGCATCGCCCGCCTCAGCGTGGCGCTCGACCGTCCGGTCATCGGCCTCGGCGCCTCGGCGCCGCTGCATTATGCCGGCCTGCCGCGGCTGGTCGGCAATGGCTGCGTCGTGCCCGACGATACCGACGTCGCCAACGCGCTCGGCGCCGTCGTCGGCCAGGTCCGCGTCTCCGCCGAAGCCCGCATCAGCCAGCCGAAGGAAGGGCTGTTCCGCCTCGCCTCGGGCCAGACGGTGCGCGACTTCACCGACGAGGCAGCGGCGCTCGCCGCGGCCGAGGCCGATGTCCGCGCCATCGTCGCCGAGCGCGCGAAAGATGCCGGCACCGACAATGCCGAGATCGACGTCGCCACCGAGCTCAAGGTCTCGACTGTCGAAAGCCAGCGCATGTTCATCGAGGCGCATGTGGTGGCGGTGGCATCGGGACGGCCAAGGATCGCGGTTTAGTGGCAATCTCCCCCTTGAGGGGGAGATGTCGCCGAAGGCGACAGAGGGGGTCGCCGCGCGTAGAGCGCTAACGCTTCGGTTGCAGCAAGAGCGTCGCGTCCAGTCGCACCAACCCCCT
>NZ_RZOI01000795.1:0-2603 GCF_004022645.1 Mesorhizobium sp. M4A.F.Ca.ET.020.02.1.1
GAGACAGGCATAGCCCAGCTCCGGGCGTCGGCGGTGAGGTGGGAAAGATTGGCGAAGGGCGCCAGCATGACAGCGTCTTGGTGACGATTGCCGCCACGGCCCAGAAGAAGGCCGCCCCCAGCGCCATCACGATCCCGGTGAAATAGTCGGTGCCGACATCGCCGGCATGCTGCTGATCGTACAGACCGGGCCCGATGCCGGCGAAGGCGATGGCGAGCCAGGCCAGCTTGGCCAGGGTCAGGCGTTCGCCAAGGAAGAGCGCCCCGAAGCCAACCAGCATGAAGGGCTGGGTGTTGTACACGGCGGTGGCGATCGAGATCGAGGCGCGGGGAAAGGCGCTGAACAGCAGCAGCCAATTGATGACGATGGCAGCGCCGCCGAGAACGGCAAGCCCAGCGACGCGCGGCGTCAATGTCCCGCGCAGCAGGCCGAGCGCGGCGCAGATGACGAGCAGCGTCGCCGCGCCGAAGGCGCATCGCCAGAACACCACATCAATGGCAGGCTGGCCAGAAAGCACGACGAACCAACCGATCGTGCCGAGGATCGCCATTGCCGCGGTCATTTCGACCGTGCCGTGCAGAGTATTGTTCATGAGGCAGCCTCTAGATCTTTATGGCTGCATGATCTCAAGCTCCGACGGCCATTTCCATGCCGACAGAAAGATGGTATGCCGTATTGACCTAATTAAATTAGGCAAAACCACTCTTTATCGTGGAATGTGAAAATGCTCGACGATCTTGACAGGCACCTTCTCGACATCCTCGTCCGGGATTCCAGAACGTCGCTGAAAGATCTGGCGCAGCAAGTCGGCATGTCGTCACCGAGCGTTTCGGAGCGGCTGCGGCGGCTGGAGGAGCGCGGCGTCATCCGCGCCTTCACCATCGAGGTCGATTCGGAAGCGCTCGGCTACCCGCTGCAGGCGATCGTGCGCATCCGGCCGCTGCCGGGCAAATTGCACATCGTGCAGAAGCTGATCGAGGAGACGCCCGAATTCGGCGAATGCGACAAGGTGACGGGCGACGACTGCTTCGTCGCGCGGCTGTTCGTGCGCTCGATCGGCGAGCTCGATCGGCTTCTCGACCGGATCGCCGACAAGGCGGAGACGAGCACCGCCATCATCAAGGCGCAGCCGATCCGCCGCCGCCCGCCGCCGCTGGGCGTCTAGCTATTTCAGAAAAGCCGTGAGCGGTTCTCCGTCCGGAATTGCGTAAAAGCAATTCGGCGTTTCCGTGAAACGGTGAACCGCTCTTGAGGTCACCCGTCCGGCAGGCCGAAGACGGCGCACGATCTGGCGATTCCGCGCAATTGATGTTCGCCCAGCGCGACCACGGGCGTTGATGTTTCCGCCGCGACAGCGCCCGAGATCAGCACGCTCCGTCCAAGCGGCCGGCACAGGCCTTCGAGCCTGCTGACGAGATTCACGGCCGGGCCGATCGCGGTGAAATCGAGCCGGTCGGCTGTGCCGATATTGCCCCAGACCATGTCGCCCAGATGCAGCGCCATGCCGAACTGCAGTTCGGGCATGCCCTGTCTGGCACGGTCCTGATTGAGCTGCGCCATTCCCGCCCGCGCCGCTCCGATCGCGCGCAACGCTGCCTCGCAAGCCACTGAAGCCGAGCGCTCGCCGACAGGAAAGATCGCCAGCACCCCATCGCCGATGAATTTCAGCACCTCGCCGCCGAAAGCGTGAACGGCACCAGCGATGCGGTCGAAGCTAGCGTTGAGCGCCGCCACGACCTGTTCGGCGTCCGTCTCCTCCGACAGGGCGGTAAAGTCCCGCAAATCGCTGTAGAGCAGGACGGCACGGATCGTCTCACCAACCTCGCGCCGAGAACGGCCGGCCAACACCTGCGCCGCGCTTCGCTGCCCAAGATAGGCCTCAAGCAGGGCCGACAGCGCCGACCTGGCAGCGAGAGCGGCAAGTGGCGCGGCGGCGAAGCGTGCCACCTGGTCCAGTGTATTCGATTCGTGCTCCGCGAGAGGGCGGACCGCGACCCAATTCAGTTTTGGACTCTCGGATTGCGTATCCTGACGCTCAGGCCCGACCGTGTAATTGTGCACGACACCCGTTCCCAGTCCCGCCAGCCATTCGCGTCCGAGATCGCCCTCCCCGGTTCCAGGCATCGTGCCGGCGCCAAAACCCAGCGCCTCCATGACGACGCCTGTCTCGGCCCGCCACAGCCAGGCGCGGCGCGTTATGATCGGATGCGGCGCGGCGAGCGTCAGGGATCCACCGGCGAGCGGCAGCCCATCGTCAACCAGTCGCGCGCCGAGCGTGGCCAGAAAGGCATCCGGTTGGACGGCGCTGCCGGCGCGGTCGACCAACCAGGCGAGAGTTGAAGAAAGCCGCATCGACACGATCATGCTTCGGCGTTCCGTCGCTGTCACCAGCGCGAAACAACCCGAGGAGTTTTTTGTTGAAAGGAAGGGCGATTTAGCTTCGAATCGAATGCGCTGGTCCGGCGCCGTGTGTCGGGCGAGCCGTGTTGCGGCGCGCACACCCGGGAGATTTCGATGGCTGAACCCTTGATCGTTCGTCGTGAGGTGCAGATCGCGGCGCCGCCGGCGACGGTTTTCGCCTTCCTGACAGATCCCGACAAGAT
>NZ_RZOI01000796.1:0-2592 GCF_004022645.1 Mesorhizobium sp. M4A.F.Ca.ET.020.02.1.1
TCGTCGCGCTCCGCCAACACGAATCACGCGCTCTCCCTGGGCACTCTGAATACACAGCGCCTGTGCGTGCAGCAACAAATCCAAAATTGTCGGCGGCGAAAATGGTGCTTTCGCGCAGAAATGCCGGGCCGGCGCAGCGACTCGTGGCCGGAGGCGGGGCTTCCCGGCCTTCGAACCGCCATCTTCATGTGAGAGTTTAATGGTTGAAAAAGGATTACGGCATAGTTTGCCCGTGAAAGTCACCTCAAGCGGCCGCCAAGAGCCGGAGGGGGTGCGAGGCGTCGGCGAAAGTGCTCCCTGACGGAGATTGGAAGCATGTTTTCCCGATACTACGACCGGAATCTTTTCCGCGTCATTTCCATGGCGATTGCCTTCTTCAGCGTTCTCGCCTTCTCAACCTCCGCGCTGCGGGCCCAGGAATATACCGCTCAGGAGATCGTCGATTCCGGCCACAAGTTCTTCGGCGCGACCTCTGGCGGCCTGGCCACGGTCGTCGAGAAGATTTTTGCGTCCTACGGCCTACCGAACGGTTACCTGCTCGGCGAGGAAGGGTCCGGCGCGCTGATCGGCGGCCTGACCTATGGCGAGGGCACCCTCTACACCAAGAATGCCGGCGACCATAAGGTGTTCTGGCAAGGCCCTTCGCTCGGCTGGGACTTCGGCGGCGAGGGGTCGCGCGTCATGATGCTTGTCTACAACCTCGACGACATAGGCAATCTCTATAACCGGTTCGGCGGCGTTGCCGGCTCCGCCTATGTCGTGGCGGGCGTCGGCTTCAACGTGCTGCAGAACAACAGGGTCCTGCTCGTTCCGATCCGGACCGGCGTCGGCGCCAGGCTCGGCGTCAATCTCGGCTATCTGAAACTTACGCAGCGGCCGACCTGGAACCCGTTCTGACAAGCTCATGGCCGCGCCAATCCGACATCAGTGCTTCGGCCTGTTGCAGGTCTTGCCGCGGCATGCTCTTGCCGCGGCGCTGGATTTCCGTCATGCCAAGGTGGCAAAGTCGAGCTTTGGCGGTTGCCGCCATCCATAGCGGATAGTCACCTTGGTCCAGTCGATCCTGTTTTTCGCCCTCGGCTTTCTTTGCGCCGGCTTCCTGGCGCTGCTTGTCGCTCCGGCCATCTGGCGCCGGGCGGTCGCGCTGACGCGCCGGCGGCTCGAGGCTTCGATGCCGCTGACGCTGGCCGAAATCCAGGCAGACAAGGATCAGGTCAGGGCCGAGTTCGCGATGTCGACGCGACGGCTGGAGATGATGGTCAAGGCCCTGCAGGAAAAAGCCGCCGAGCAGTTGGTCGAGATCGGCCGCGGCCGCGAGGCGCTTAAGGGGTTGGCGGTCGAGCGGAAGGACAAGAACCAGGCGCTTTCCGACCTCGAGGCGAGGACCGGGGAACTGCACCAGCGCGAGCAGCAGTTGCACCAACTGTCCGAGAAACTGGCGCATATGGAGCGCATGCTGGAGAAGCGCGCGCTCGAGCTGGAAAAGCTGGAGCACATGTACGACGATGCCAGCTTCGCCTCGAGCAACCGCCAGATCGAGCTGGTGGCACGCGAATCCGAGCTGGACAAGCTCGCCAACGACATCGCCATGCTGCGCGCCCAGCGCAAGGAAGCGGACAGGCGCAACCAGGAGACGACGGCCGAAAGCAAGGCCGCGCGCGAGGCCCTGAAGGCGGAAAAGAAAAGAACCGGCGAACTGGACAAGAAGGTCGAGCGGCTGCTCGCCACGCTTGCCGATCGCGAGGAGAAGCTCGACCGCCGCGAGAAGGAACTGCTACGGCATCGCGAGCGGGCGAAGGGCGAGGCCGCAGGGCCTGCTGCCGCGGCGTTGACGGTCGACGTTACCGGCAACGACATCGACAAGGCGATCGCCAGGCTTGATGGCGATCGCGAGCGGCTGGAGGCGCGGCTGACGACACTGGCGCGCGAGAACAAGCGGCTCAAGACTGACCTTGCCGCCCGGGAAACATCGAAGTCCGGTGCGGGCAATGATGCACGCAACGCAAGTGCTGCCTTGCGCGACCAGATGAACGAACTGGCCGCCGAGGTCGTCAACCTGACGATGAAGCTGGATGGACCGGATTCGCCGATCGCCAAGGCGCTCGCCTCTCCGCCGCGTGAAGGCCGACCGGCGAATGGGGAACGCGTCACCAGCCTTGCCGATCGTGTGCGGGCGCTGCAAAAGGCGCATTCGCCGAACGGAAGGTAGCGCGCACCGCCACCTGCTTGCACCCAGGGCCGGGCATCACCATGTCTGATGCCATGATCCTCCGTGCGGTCGCCGCGATTTTCCTGCTCGCTCTCTGGCTCTTTTATCCGCTGCTTTCTGCGCTGTTGGATGTCGCGACGTCGCTGTGGGGTATCACCGAAATGGCCTGCGATGCGCGATCGAGGGCAACCGGCGCTCCAGTGCCGCTGGCAGACGACATGGAGGTCTTCAGGATCGAGGCCGCCCCGAGTGAGATCGGCACGACGCGCATCGTTCCGAAACCAGATCAGTCT
Source organism: Mesorhizobium sp. M4A.F.Ca.ET.020.02.1.1 (assembly GCF_004022645.1). Classification (NCBI taxonomy): domain Bacteria; kingdom Pseudomonadati; phylum Pseudomonadota; class Alphaproteobacteria; order Hyphomicrobiales; family Phyllobacteriaceae; genus Mesorhizobium; species Mesorhizobium sp. M4A.F.Ca.ET.020.02.1.1. Next base: position 2,503 of record NZ_RZOI01000796.1, read on the forward strand.
TCGACCACGTCTCTCATAGGCGATGTCAGCCGCGCGAAAAATGATGCAGCGCGATTGCCGATGCGGCCGCGACATTGAGGCTGTCGAAGC
>NZ_RZOI01000797.1:0-2589 GCF_004022645.1 Mesorhizobium sp. M4A.F.Ca.ET.020.02.1.1
CGCGTAGCCCGCGCCGCGTATGGTGCGGATGACATCCGGCATGCGGCCATTGTTGACCGCCTTGCGCAAGCGCCCGACATGCACGTCCACGGTGCGCTCGTCGATGTAGATCGTCTCGCCCCAGACATTGTCGAGCAGCTGGCTGCGCGAGAACACCCGGCCGGGATGCCGCATCATGAATTCGAGCAGCCGGAATTCGGTCGGGCCGAGCCGGATCTCGCTCTTCTTGCGGTAAACGCGATGCGACTCGCGATCGAGCACGATGTCGCCGACCTTCAGCATGCTGGACAGGACTTCCGGCTTGGCGCGGCGTAGCAGCGCCTTCACCCGCGCCATGAACTCCGGCGTAGAGAACGGCTTGACCAGATAGTCGTCGGCGCCGGTCGAAAGGCCGCGCACCCGGTCGCTTTCCTCGCCGCGCGCCGTCAGCATGATGATCGGCAGCCGCTCGGTCTCCGGCCGCATCCTGAGGCGCCGGCAGAGCTCGATGCCGGAAACCGCCGGCACCATCCAGTCGAGCACCAGCAAATCGGGCACGTTTTCCTGCAGCCGGATCTCGGCCTCGTCGCCGCGTGTGACCACCTCGACCTGGTAGCCTTCCGATTCCAGATTGTAGCGGAGCAGCACCCCCAGCGGCTCCTCGTCCTCCACCACCATGATGCGTGGCGCGATCATCAGCCGGTCACCCTTCTTCTCAGGCCGCCGGCGCCGACATCGCCGTCTCGTCCAGCTTCGGACGATTGGCGGGCAGTTGCTGACCGGTCAGCACGTAGTAGGCGTTCTCGGCAATGTTGGTGACATGGTCGCCGATGCGCTCCAGGTTCTTGGCGCAGAATAGAAGATGCGTGCAAGCGGTGATGTTGCGCGGATCCTCCATCATGTAGGTCAGGAGCTCGCGGAACACCGAGGTGTATTTGACGTCGATGCGTTCGTCGTCGTTGCGGAGCTTGGCGAGGGCTGCGGCATCCGCGGCGGCATATTGCTCGATGACGCCCTGCACCTGGACCAGCACAAGCTGCGCCATGCCGTCGATGGAATGCGAGAGATCACGCGGCGTGACGCTGAGGCCGACGGTACCGACACGCTTGGCGATGTTCTTGGCGAGGTCGCCGATGCGTTCGAGGTCGCCCGCCATGCGGATCGAGCCGACCACGGCGCGCAGATCGTTGGCCATCGGCTGCCGCTTGGCGATCAGCGTGATGGCGCGGTCGTCGAGTTCGCGCTGGCGTGCATCCATGATGGCGTCGTCGGAAACAACGCGCTGCGCCAGGGCATTGTCGGAATTGAGCAGCGCGCGCGTCGAGCCGGCGACCATCGAGCGGGCGAGATCGCCCATGTCGGCGATCAGCTTGCTGATCGCTCCCAGATCCTCGTCGAAAGACGCAACCGTATGATGTTCACCCATGATCCTGTCCTCGTGCGTGGAAATCAGCCGAACCGGCCGGTGATGTAGTCCTGGGTGCGTTTGTCGTCGGGGTTGGTGAACATCTTGTCGGTGGCGCCTTCCTCGACCAGGTAGCCGAGATGGAACATCGCCGTGCGCTGCGACACGCGGGCCGCCTGCTGCATCGAGTGGGTGACGATGACGATCGTGTAGTTCTGGCGCAGTTCGTCGATCAGCTCCTCGACACGGGCGGTGGCGATCGGGTCGAGCGCCGAGCAGGGCTCGTCCATCAGGATCACTTCCGGCGACACGGCGATGGCGCGGGCGATGCACAGGCGTTGCTGCTGGCCTCCGGACAGGCCGGTGCCGGGCTCGTGCAGGCGGTCCTTCACCTCGTTCCAGATCGCCGCCTTCTTCAGGCTGGATTCGACGATCTGGTCCATGTCGGCCTTGCGCTTGGCCAGCCCATGGATGCGCGGGCCGTAGGCGACATTCTCGTAGATCGACTTCGGGAACGGGTTGGGCTTCTGGAACACCATGCCGACGCGAGCCCTAAGCTCCACGACGTCGATGTTCTTGTCGTAGATATCCTCCTCGTCCAGCGTGATCTTGCCCGTCACGCGCGCCGAGTCGATGGTGTCGTTCATGCGGTTGAGGCAGCGCAGGAAGGTCGACTTGCCGCAGCCCGAAGGTCCGATGAGCGCCGTCACCTGATTGAGGCGGACGTCGAGATTGACGTCGAACAGCGCCTGCTTTTCGCCGTAGAACACGCCGACCTTGTCGCCGCGCATCTTGATCACTTCGTTCGACTTGGCGTTCATCTTGTCGCCCACTGCGTTTTCAAGAGACTGTTCGGTCATGATGTTCATACCAGATGCCTTCTTTTACCAGCGCCGTTCGAACCGGCGCCTGAGCACGATCGCTGTGATGTTCATGGCCATGAGGAAGACGAGCAGGATGATGATGGCGCCCGACATACGCTCGACGAAGGCGCGTTCGGCCTCGTTGGCCCACATGTAGATCTGCACCGGCAGCGCGGTCGCCGGATCGAACGGAGTCTTCGGATAGTCGGCGACGAAGGCGACCATGCCGATCAGGAGCAGCGGCGCGGTTTCGCCGAGCGCGCGCGCCAGGCCGATGATGGTGCCGGTGAGGATGCCGGGGGCGGCAAGCGGCAGGATATGCTGGAACACCATCTGCATCTT
>NZ_RZOI01000798.1:0-2588 GCF_004022645.1 Mesorhizobium sp. M4A.F.Ca.ET.020.02.1.1
CGCCGATGGTGGCGAGCTGGCCGGTCATCGGACCAACCACGGAAATGGTGATGTCATCGGCGAAGGCCAAGGGCGCGCTCATCATCAGGCCCAATGCGGCCGCGCTCAAAATACCCAATTTTTTCATAGCGATAGAACTCCTCCACTGGCGCGCGGCCGTTTCGGCCGCGCTTCTTTCAGAGAGGCCGGACAATTTCATCCTTCGCCCGGCATGTCTTGGCGCATTGCCGGCACTCGATTGGGCCTGCAATGTATCGCGAACCGCCTAAAACGGCAAAAGCCGCGCCGGCCTTGTCCCGGCCGGTCGCAGCTTTTGCCTATCGAGCTTCCCCGAACACTCCCGCGCCCGGTCGCTTCCCTGTCTTCCTGTTCGTCCGACCGTCTTGCCGCGGCCTTGTCCCTGGCGCCGGCCGTCTGCGCGGCCTTGGCCCCCTGGATATCCTCAGTGCATCGTCATCCATTCGCGCGCTTCGCGCAGCGCCCTGGCGATCTCGGCCTTCGACATTGCCGCTGACAGTTCGGAGCGCAGCTTAGCGGCGCGGACCGAACCCTTGATCGCGGCGATGTTGAACCATTTGTGGGCGGCGACGACGTCGGTCTCGCAGTCGCGGCCGGTCGCATACATCATGCCCAGTTCGAAAAGAATGTCGGCCTGGGCGGTTGCTCCCATGGCGCCGAAGCCGCCTTCAAGCATTTCAAAACGTGCCATTTCAATCCCCTGTCTGGCTCCCGAGAGCTGCCTCCTTCTGTCCCTTGGTATCCCTCGGGGGGCCGCTCTTTCGATGCTTTCGAGGATGAGGCCGAGCCTTGAATCCGTCGTTAAATGGCGTGCTTAATTTGAGGAAAACAAAGCTAAAACAAGAGGTAAACACTTAAATTCGTTAAGCATACAAAGCCCGCAGTTGAGCCTGTTTGCGGCAAATTTGACGAAAACTTCGAACGATCGGATCAAGACTCCGCTAACCACGGGAACCAAAGACCACGAAGCGACCCGTTCATTTCCGCGTTGCAGAGGGGGCGGCAAAATCCTGCAACCTTCCCCGGCGGCACCGCTTTTGTTTTGCCGGAAGCTGGACTAGCTTACGTTTGCGTAAGGGGTAGGAAGGCGGGACGGGGCCCACCGGAACCTATAGGGAGGACAGACATGTTGCGAAAAGTGAGCCTGGCCGTGGCGGCCACCTTGATCATGGCCGGCGCGGCCTTTGCCGATCCGATCGAGGGCAATTGGAAGACGCAATCCGGCGAGACGGCGGCGATCGGCGGCGGCGGCGCGTTTTCCATCACGCTGAAGACCGGCAAATTCGCCGGCAAGACGATCGGCTCGCTGAAGGCGGCCGGCGACAACAAATATGCCGGCAGCATAACCGACCCGGAAACAGACAAGACCTATGCCGGCAAGGCGACGCTTTCGGGCACCTCGCTCAAGATGAGCGGCTGCGTGCTCGGCGGCCTGCTCTGCAAGAGCCAGACCTGGCACAAGCTCTGATCGGCGCCTTCGCCGCCATCACCTGAAAACGGGGCCTTCGCGGCCCCGTTTTCTTTTTCGGCGGCAGGCTCGCCACCAAATTCTCAGCAACGAACTTGAACCGCAGATGAATACCGGCATCAGAGCCGGTTCAGCGGCGCTCGGGCATTCTCCTCGGCATTGAAGGAGAGGATCAACGCATGCTTACCCGCCGCTTCGCCATCGTCTGCCTGCTGATGAGCCTGTTCGGCATGCTCTTCGCCATCCTGGTGGCCGAGGCCGGACGCCCGGCCCGCGCCTGGGATGGCGCCAATGCCTGCCGGCCGGGCTGCATGAACCATTTCATCCGCTGAACCGACCAACCCTCAAACGAGAAGCAACGACCATGAACCGCATCACCACCAGCGCCCTGAACATCCTCCGGCTCCTGCCGCGGGCGGCGCTCATCCTGATGCTGCTTGCCGCCCCGGTGCTGGCGGTGCCGATGATGCGGGCCGATAACGGCTCGACGATCGAGGCCCCCTCGCCGCGGAAGTCGGGCGTCGGCTTCGTGTTGCTGGTCTCCCTGCAGCGCGGCTGAAACACGTCGATACTCAGGCGAGGCCGAGGCTGACCTGATCTCACTTCCATCTCAAGACGCGGACAAAAATCGGCACTTTGGCCGCCTTCGCGCCCGCCTCCCCCTCCCAACCGCTCTTCCAACTCTCTATATTGAGCCATGGAAAAGCGAATCTACCCCCAAGCCATCGAATCGGTCGTCATGCCTGAGCCTTTCGGCAGGCAGAGTTTCAACGACGCCAAGAAGGCGGTCGCGGCCTTGCAGGTGCTTTACGACCGCAACACCAAGTTCCTGCGCGATTCCTTCGCGGCACTGGCCGCCGGCGGCGACAGCAACAAGCGCTACCGGGCCTTCTATCCCGAGATCGGCGTCACCACGACCTCCTTCAGCCAGGTCGACTCGCGACAGGCCTATGGCCACATGCCGACGCCCGGACATTTCTCGACCACCATCACCCAGCCGGCGCTGTTCGAAAACTACCTTGTCGAGCAGCTTCGGCTGATCATGCGCAACCATGGCGTCCAGGTAACGGTGTCGGAATCGACCACGCCTATTCCGCTGCAT
>NZ_RZOI01000799.1:0-2586 GCF_004022645.1 Mesorhizobium sp. M4A.F.Ca.ET.020.02.1.1
GTCGAGCAGCCATTGGTCAGGCCATCATGGCCGGCATTACCGCCACTATGCGCTGCGCGAAGGTTCGGGCGGCGCCGGCAAGCAGCGCGGCGGCTTCGGTCTGGCCTACGAGGTCGAGATCCTGCGCGGCGATGCCCGCGCCTCCTTCGTCATGGACCATGGCCGCTTCGGCCCGCAAGGCGCGCTCGGCGGCAAGGATGGCGCGCCCAATACGGTGACGGTGTTCCGCGGCGGCGAGGCGCATGTGCCGCCGCATCTGTCCAAGGAGCAGGACATTTCCCTCAAGGCCGGCGACCGCGTGCGCGTCGGCACCCCGGGCGGCGGCGGCTATGGCGATCCGGGCGAGCGTGACCCGAAGCTGGTCGCCGAGGATGTCAGGCTCGGCTACTATACGGCCGAGCAGGCCAGGGAGATGTTCGGGGGTGATCGAGGATAAGTTCAAGTGCCGCGTCTGCGGGCTGAGCCAGTATCCGGACCTGCCCTGGGGTGAGGACGGTCGGCAACCCTCATTCAACATCTGTGACTGCTGCGGCGTCGAGTTCGGCTACGGAGACGATGGATTGGAAAACTGTCTTCGGCTTCGGCGTCATTGGGTTGAAGTCGAACGCTGCCGATGGTTCTCGCCCAGGGATCGTCCAGCCGATTGGGATCTGCCGGCCCAGATCAGAGGCATCCCGAAGGCGTATAAAAGCGATGACGATGAAAAGTTGATCAACGCCCAAATCGACGCAGGCGAGCCGCCGTTGCGCGGGCTATCCGCTTTGAGCGCGATCGAGAAGTCGACCCGTTAGTTGCTCGGCACCTCGGCGAGCAACTTGCTCCACCGAGGCGCTATCATAAGCCGGCTTCAGACGTCCAGATTGGCGACCGACAGCGCATTGTCCTGGATGAACTCACGCCGCGGTTCCACCTCGTCGCCCATCAGTCGCGAGAACAGCGAGTCGGCGTCGGTGGCGTCGGTGACCTTGACCTGCAGCAGCGAGCGCACGTTCGGGTCCAGCGTGGTTTCCCACAGCTGCTCGGCGTTCATCTCGCCAAGGCCCTTGTAACGCTGCATGGTCAGGCCCTTGCGGCCGGTCGCGAACACCGCGTTGAGCAGCGCCAGCGGTCCCGCAATGGTCTCGGAGACCTCCTTGCGGCGCAGCACGGGCGGCTCGCTGTAGATTTCGGCCAGGCGCGAGGCATAGCGGTCGAGCTGGCGCGCATCGGCCGAATTGATCAGCCCGGCGTCGAGCTGCACGAACTCCTTCACGCCGCGCACCGTGCGCTCGAACACATAGCCGCCGACGCCGTCATTGGAGGTCGACAGGCGGCCGGTCCAGCCACGCTCGGTATCCTCGGCGATCAGGTCGAGGCGCTTGGCGACGCGCTCGGCCATGGCGTTGGCGCGGCCGAGATCGGCAAGGACATCGGCGTTGAGAGCGCCGGCGATCGCCGCCTGTTCGACGACGCTGCGGTTGTAGCGCGTGTGCAACCCGTTGATCAGCTGGCGCACAGCCAGCGCGTCGTCGATGGCGCTATGCAGGTCCTGGCCGGTCCGCACCTCGCCGGAGCCCAACGTCAGCGACGCTTCCTCCAGCCCGGAATCGATCAGATATTCCTCATAGGCGCTTTCGTCCTTGAGGTATTGCGAGCTTTTTCCCCGCGTCACTTTGTAGAGCGGCGGCTGGGCGATGTAGAGATGGCCGCGCTCGATCAGCTCCGGCATCTGACGGAAGAAGAAGGTGAGCAGCAGCGTGCGGATGTGGGCGCCGTCGACGTCGGCGTCGGTCATCAGGATGATCTTGTGGTAGCGCAGCTTGTCTGCGTTGAACTCGTCCTTGCCGATGGAGGTGCCGAGCGCGGTGATCAGCGTGCCGATCATGTCGGAGCTCAGCATGCGGTCGAAGCGCGCGCGCTCGACATTGAGGATCTTGCCGCGCAGCGGCAGGATGGCCTGGTTCTGGCGCGAACGGCCGCCCTTGGCCGAGCCGCCGGCCGAGTCTCCCTCGACGATGAAGATTTCGGACTTGGCCGGATCGCGCTCCTGGCAGTCGGCGAGCTTGCCGGGCAGCGAGGTGACGCCGAGCGTGCTCTTGCGGGTGATGTCGCGCGCCTTGCGCGCCGCCTCGCGCGCCGCCGCCGCCTGGATCACCTTCTCGACCACGACCTTGCCTTCGCTCGGATGCTCTTCGAGCCAGGTGCCCAGCGCTTCGTTGACCAGGCTTTCCACCACCGGGCGGACCTCGGAGGAGACCAGCTTGTCCTTGGTCTGCGAGGAGAATTTCGGATCCGGGACCTTGACTGAGAGAACGGCCGTCAGACCCTCGCGGCAGTCGTCGCCGGTCAGTGACACCTTTTCCTTCTTGGTCTGGCCGGAAGCATCGCCATAGCCGGTGATCTGCCGGGTCAGCGCGGCGCGGAAGCCGGCCAGATGCGTACCGCCGTCGCGCTGCGGGATGTTGTTGGTGAAGGCCAGCACGTTCTCGTGGTAGCTGTCGTTCCACCACATCGCCACCTCGACGGTGATGCCGTCGCGCTCGGCCCGGATCGCGATCGGCGTCTGAATCAGCGGCTTCTTGACCCGGTCGAGATGTTTGACGAACT
>NZ_RZOI01000079.1:0-14034 GCF_004022645.1 Mesorhizobium sp. M4A.F.Ca.ET.020.02.1.1
GGCCTGGCTGATATTAAGCACATCCTTGGTTGTGATGTTGCCGCCGGCGGATTGATCGAGCGGGTCCTTCCCGATCACCACGATCTGGGTGGAGGCCGGATTGCCGAACATCATGAACAGGTTGCTGCCGGAGGGTGCCCCGGCGAAGGCGAAGTTGATCTCCTCACTGACCGAGACCTTGAGATTGCCGTCCAGGTCGATGGAGTCATCGGGGTTGGTGGCGTCCGGATGCTCCAGCGCCTCGTACTGAATGCTCCAGAACTTGCCGCCGCTGACCGGGCTCCCGGTCTCCTCGAGGTAAACCGCGAAGGCGATGGCGCCTGCTGACGTCTTGCCGAGCACGATGTTGTCGTTCTGCGTGTCCGTGAAAAGAAAGATCTCTTCGCCGTCGTTGGTAAAGAGACCGCTCGAGTCACCGTCGAGCGCGCCGCCGCTAGAATCGGTGAAGGCGATGTTGCCGACCGAGCCCGTGACGCCGCTGATGGAAATGACGTTGCCGTTGCTCACCGCTGCATTAATCGCGGTGGCCGGGTCAGCGCCGAGTGCCGTCAGCCGACTGGAGAACGCAGTCGGCAAGGCGGTGTTGGTATCGTCATTCTGCAAGCCGGCCGTTTCGTCAAGGGTAACGGTCGTGCCGGTGAGCGTTACGGAAAGCGCCATGAGAGCCTCCTAGAGATTATCGTGAAGATTGCTGGGGAACCTGCCGTTCGGCGGTCGCAACGCCGGCGCCGGTAGGGGAGCGCGGAGTTCAGTCCGAGGTTCGTCTCGACACAGGTTCGGAACGAAGCGGGCTGCGAGGAGTCTGCAACATCGGTGTCCGTCAAAGCGTCGTCGACGTTGTCGCCGGTTTGTAGCGCGGTCTTCCGGTCGTTGACGGCCTCGTCGTCGAGAATCGAGGTGATCGACATTGCTGTTCTGCCGAAATGTACCCCCAGGCGAAAGATCGATTCCTGAGGGGCCCCATCCAAAGGAAAGACCGCCCTCTGAATCGCGGCCTTCGAATCCCTGATTGTCCCGCCGATGGCGAGCGCCGGTCTATTCCCGCTTCGATAGTATTATGGTCAATGTCCCTACCTATCGAACGATATCTATCGTTCGGTAAGTCGAGGCGCGAGAAGGGCGGCCTACGGCTATTTTTCCCGCATCGCCCGGCGGAAGTTCTGCGTGATCGGCTCGGCGAGGTAGGAAAGCACGGTGCGAGCACCCGTCCGGATCATCGTCTCACTCGACATGCCGGGCAGCAGCTTACGACCCTCCAGCTTGGCGAGTTCTGTTCTGTCGATCAAAACGGTCGCGGCGAAATACGGTGCCCCGCTACGCTCCTCCACCATGCGGTCAGCCGACACGATCTCCACGACGCCCTCGAGAGGCGGCAGGCTGTAGCGGGCGAAGGCCGGGAAGCTGACGCGCGCGGGCTGTCCGGGGGCGATCGTCTCGACATCCTCGGGTCTGACCATGGCCTCGACCACGAGTTGCTGTCCGAGCGGCACCACCGTCATCAATGTCTCGCCGGGCTTCACGACGCCGCCCGCCGTGTGAACCTTCAGGTCCATGACGATGCCGTCGACCGGCGCCGCGATATTGGTGCGGGCCAGCACGTCCCTGGCGGAGCGCTCCTGCTGTCTGAGGTCGAACAGCTCCGCCTCGACCTTGCTCAGCTCATCGACGGCCGCGTTCAGCCGCACTGTGTTGAGGTTCAGGATTTGCATGTCGATCTCGGCCATGGCGCTTCTGGCACGAGCGATTGCTGCGACGTTGGTAGCGCGCTCGCCCTCGATCTCCCGCTGTTGTCGTTTGAGCGACAGGTTCCGCTCGCGGGTGGTCAGCCCCTTCGCCAGCAGGCTCTCCAGGTCCTTGGTCTCACCCTCGATCGCCTCGATCTGCTTGTCCTCGGTGACGATAAGCTGCTGCAGTCCCGTGATCTCTTCCTCGATCTGGTGACGGCGCTGGCTGAGAATTTCCCGCTCGTCCTTCAAATTGTGATGCTTGGCGGCGAACACGTCGCGCTGTGCGGCCACGGCGTCCCTTGCTGCGCTGGCGGGGTTGGCGAGCAACGCGGCATCGAACTCGATCTCGGCCTTGCCGTCGCGCTCGGCCCTGAGACGCGCGGCCAGCGCCTCACGCGTCGCTATCCGGTTCTGGATCAGGTCAAGCTGCGCGGTTGCCTGTGTGTTATCGAGCCGGATGAGCACCTTGCCGGCCTTGACGATATCGCCGTTGGCGGCGTTCAACTCCGCGATGATGCCGCCCTCGAGATGCTGGATGAGCTTGCGGTCGCCGGCGACCTTGATAACGCCCGGTGCCACCGCGGCGCTGTCCAATGGTGCCAGCGCCGCCCAGCCCCCGGCCACGCCGAAGAACAGGAACATGATCGCGAACCCGGTCCATTTCACGCCCGCGAGACGCAGGGGTACCGGTGTCAGCAGGGATGGCGGCGGGACGGGCAGCGGAACGACGTTCATCGATAATTCCTCACTGGGCCGAACATGGTCATCGGTTTGTCGAACTCAACGAGCGCTGGTAACTCACAACAAAGACTGCAAGACCGGCACCTCGTTGGGTTCATGCTTCCTTTGCCTCTTGGGTGTCTTGCACGTCTTTGACCACCTTCGGGGTTGCTCTTGGCATCTGGGTCACCCTGCGAGCGCGGTTGGCGAGTTCACCGAAAACGGCGTCACGCGGCCCGAATAGGTCTTGTGCGCCGTGGTTGAGCACCAACACCTTGTCAACCGTTTCCAAGATGCTCGGCCGATGCGAGATCAAGATCAGGGTCGCACCTGCCGCCTTGAGCCCGCCGATGACTGTAGCCAGCGCTTGCTCGCCCTCGTGGTCGAGGTTGGAGTTAGGCTCATCAAGGATAAGGAACGCCGGGTCGCCATAGAGCGCCCGCGCCAGTCCAATGCGCTGGCGTTGCCCCCCGGACAGTGCCGCACCACCTTCACCGATCTCGGTGGCGTAGCCCTTTGGCAACCCCTTGATCAGTTCGTGGACGCCAGCCAATTCCGCGGCCTTGACCACGTTGTTGAAGACTGCCGGATTGAGCGTCGCGAAGCGGCAGATGTTTTCGGAGACGGTGCCGGCGAAGAGTTCGATATCCTGTGGCAGATAACCGACATGTCGACCCCGGTCCTCGGCCGCCCACTCGGCAACGCTCATGCCGTCGAGCAGCGCGCGACCGCTGGTTGGACGCCAAGTGCCGGCCAGCACTCGCGCCAGGCTGGTCTTGCCCGCCGCGCTCGGGCCGACCAACGCCATCGCTTCACCTGCCTTGAGTTGGAAGCTGATGCCTCGCAGGATCGGTTCGCCGCCCTGCCTGGCGAGCATGATGTTCTCGGCCTCAAACTTACCCTTTGGGCGCGGCAACGGCAGCGCCGGTGTGGCCTCCGGTCGCTGACCGGCCATTGCAGCGAGACGCTTGTAAGCGGACCGTGCCCCGATCGTCGCCTTCCAGGTGCCGATCGCCTGTTCAACCGGGGCCAGCGCGCGACCCATCAGGATCGAGGCGGCGATCATGATGCCGGGTGACGCCTCGTTTTTCAGCACCAGATATGCGCCGAGCCCAAGCACGGCCATCTGCAGGGCCAGCCGGAAAGCGCGCGCGAGGGCGGAGATGGTGCTGGACCGGTTGCTGGCGAGAGATTGTCCTCTGTTGGCCTCGTCCTGCTGGGCCTTCCAGCTCTCGAGCAGGGGATTCAACATGCCCATGGCCTGGACGACCTCGGCGTTGCGGATCGTCTGCTCAGCCTGCATGTAAGCCCGCGTCTGGGCGACTGCCGCTTCCGCCATTGGCTTGCGGGTCAGGTACTCGGTGAGCAACGCCAGTGCGAACAGCACGATGCCGCCGCAGGTTGCCAGCCAGCCCAACCAAGGATGCATGAGGAAGATGGCACCCAGGAAAATTGGCGCCCACGGTGCGTCGAGGATCGGGTAGATGCTCGGGCTGGTGAAGAAATTCCGCACCTGGTCGAGATCACGCAGCGCGCGGGCGTTGATCTGACCGGGTGCCGAGGCGGCGTATTCAACCGATGCGGCCAGGAGAACCGGTGCCAAGCGCGCGTTCAGCCACGTCCCGACTTTGGCCAGAAGACGCGCGCGCACCACCTCCAGCCCCGCCATCGTGACGAGCGCTGCCGCTGCCATCAGCGACAGCATCACCAACGTCTCCAGGCTGTGGCTGCCCAACACGCGGTGATAGACCTGGAGCATGTAGAACGCGCCGGTCAGCATCAGAATGTTGATGCCGCCGCTGAACCAGATGAGCGGTCTTATGGCGCGCCTGGCTTCTTTCATCACCGCTTGCAGGGCAGAGGGGCGAGGGGGCTTCATCATGATATATCTGCCCTGTGTGCAGGGTTGACGCCTTGGTTTGGGCCGGTTTCGCGCGGGGCGCGAGATTGTCTCACATGGGAGAAGGGAGGCGGCGTGAACCGCCTCCCTTTGGTCAGGTGTCAGGCGATGACTTCAACAGCCAGGTGCTGGATGCCCGTCGCGTCGCCGTCGGCGTCCTGGATGTTGACCGCGAAGTCGAGGTCGGCGCCGATCTGTCCGGAAGTCGTCTGGATGAAGCCGATATCCGTGATCTTTAGGACGTCGTTGTCGGCAGCCTCCCAAGCGTTCGTGCCAGTGCTGGCACCCTCCACCGCGATGGTGAGCGGGTTATCGACTGCCCCGTTCAGGTTGATCGCTGTGCCGCTGAGTCCGTTGCCGGATTGCATGATCTGGACACCTTGGATCTGGTAGTTTTCCCCGGCAGCGAGGTTGTAATCGTTACTCTCGATAACGACGAGGGCGTCGTTGTTGTCGAGCGTGAACTCCAAGTTGTACGGGGACGGCACGGCGCCTTTGATGAAGTCCGCGTTCTGGACGAAGACTGACCTTGACGTCGTGGCGTTGTCGTCCCCGTTGCCGAGGATGTTGTCGGCGCCGTCCTTGTCGATCAGGTTGAGGACCAAGATCAAGTCCTCGCTGTTCCCGATGCCGTCGAACTTGATGGCGAGACCGGAAACGGAGTCCGTCGGCACGAGCTTCTCGGTACCACCACCGGGGGCACCGGGGTTCACGTCACCCAGAATGTTCTCGTTGAAGAACCGCAGCGTGAGCAGTTCGCCCTTCTGGATCGTGTCGCCGGCAACGCCGTTGGTCGACTGCGTGGCGGAGACCCAATCCTCGAAGGCACTGGTGACGAACTGCCCGTTGTTGAAAGTGGTGTCGAGAGGCGGACCGTTCGGTGCGCCGTCACCCGTGCTGTTGAAGCCGAACGGAGAGCCGGCAGGATTCGAGTTCGCCGTGAACTGCACGTAGAACCCGTCGTGGTCGGCAGGTGTGTTGGGGTTGGCGTCCAACTCGGTCACCACGAGTTCGGGGTGGCCGGTGTTGCCGGGAGGTGCTTTCGTCAACAGCTCCGAAGAATGGAAGACGTTGAAGCTGAACCCGTCGATCACGTCATTCAACTGGATGGAGTACGTGCCCGCAACCTTGTCGAAGGTCAACGTGCCACCCGCCGTCGCGTCCTGCACATTGGCTGTGATCGGATCTTTGTCGTAGTGGAACGAGAAGGAGAACGTTGCACTGGTGGCAGTCTCCGAAGTGAGTGCCGTCTGGATATTGGTGATGTTCGGGTTCTGCGCGTTGTCTACGGTGCCGGTCAGCACCAACTGCTGGATACCCGCCGCGACGAGGTCGGCATCACCGAAGTCAGAGTGGGTGGCGTCGTAAGTCTGACGACCATCCGCGCCGATGCTGTACTTGAAATCCCCGCTGGCCGGCGTGCCGACGACGTTTTGCAAGGTTTCCGGTGTTTGGATACCTGAGGTGCCGGGATCGGCGTCGAACGGCTTCACGATCGTCGGCGCATCATCCGTGAAGACAAGGTTCTGGCCGATGTCCAGGACCGCTGTGTCGGTATCACCGTCGCCGTCGGTGATGGTCGCTGTCAGTTGTACCAGAGCATCCGCCAACAACGTCTCGGTGTCGTTCGGCCCGCTGTTGGGATCATGTATGACTGCACGGTCCTGGTTGAGCGTCACGATGCCGGTGGTGGCATCCACGGTCACCGTGAACACCAGCGCGTTGCTGACGGCCGTACGCCCCTCGACGACACCGCCGGTGACCGACAGGTTGATCGCCTGGCCAGTCAGCGTGTCGAGAAGACCGGAAGCGACCCCACTCACGCTCAGTGCGTAAGTCGTGGTTCCGGCCCCGTCGGCACCATAAACGCCGTTGAAGTTGGACGAGAAGTTGGCCGTGCCGTTGGTTGTAAGATCAGATTCGTCAACCGTGGCAGTCGCCTCTGTACCGCCCGCCGAGATGCTCGGGCCGTCGTCCTTGAAGAAGAGATTATCGCCGATGTCCAGGGTGGCGAAATCATCATCCCCGTCAGCGTCCTCGCTGTGCGCGGTGAGCGTGACGAGGGTCGCCGCCAGCGAGATAGCTTCGTCGTAGCTGCCGGGCGGGACGGTCCCGTTACCCGGAACGTTGTGAACCATCGCCAAGCTCTGGGTGAGCGTCACGACGGCAGTCGTGGTGTTGACGCTGACCGTGAACGCGATAGCACCGTTCGCGTCAGCAAGACCACCGTCTCCGACACGACCGGTAATGCTACCGTCAAGCTCTTTGTACAGGAAAATGTGTTCCTGCGATGCCGTGTCGACAAACCCGCTGTCTGTGGCGTCCGCGGGGATGCCGAGCGCGAAGGTGAGTGCGCCCGCGCCGTCAGTCCCGAAGCTGTTCGGGAAGTTGGCGAGGAAGTTGCCGGTTGTGGTAGCACCGGCACCGCCAAGGAACGACTCGTCCACGGTGAGGTCCGGGCCGGCCCCGTTGGTGTTGACGTCCGGGCCGTCATCGTCGACGTTGATGTCGTCGCCGATGGGCGTGTCAGTGTGGGACAACGCGCGGACCTTCAGGATGTCGCTGAAGTCCACCCGGTCGTCAGGGTCGAGACCGCTCGGGTGGGCGATTGCCTCGAAGGTAACCATCTGCACAGTGGCCGACAAGTTGTCGGCGTCGGCGGGGATGATGTAGAAAGCCGCGACGATGGGACCACCTACCCCTGCGGTCGCCAGCACTGATTTCCCGTCTGCCGACGTGGTGAGGAGGATATCCTGGCCGCCGACGGTGTCGAGACCGGAATTCGCGTTGGTAAGCGGAGCGAATATCAGACTGTCAACGACTTCGTTGGCTCCCGCCGTCACCTGGATGAGGTCAGACTGGCTTGCTGCCTCAGCGGAGTCGGCGAATGCCTTCTGCGCGTCCGACAGCGTGAGACCGTTGAGAAAGGCGAGAAAAGCAGCATCGAGACTGCCGGAAATGTCGCCCCCGGCGTCGACAGAGATAGCGACATCGTCGCCGTCCGGATCATTGAATTGTACGCCGGCTGTTTGGTCGTTGACCAGCGTGCCGTTTATATTGATGGTAGCCATGATATTCATCCTTTCCGGATGGTTGACTGATTCCACAAGTCGTATTCACCGCGGCAGCAGTTATGCGCACGGCTCGGACACACGCGGAGTCCACGTTTACTGGTTTTGGAAAGACGCCCCTATGCCCCTATTTAAGGAAGATCGCGCATTGAATTGCGGCCTTCTTAGCTTGATTGTGTCGCCGTTGCAGAGGGTGCGTCCATTCGCGCTTAGATAGTATTTCGGTGAATACCCGTCCTGATCGAACGATATATATCCTTCGATAGCGTGGGCTGCCGCAGGCCTTGCGCCTGCTGTCGCAATCAGGGAACGGAGGGTATTCGCAACACCGAGACCGCTGCCGGGATCAGGTCCCGGCCGATCAGATCAGGTCCGACCCGGGATGGGCGGTGTCCTTGCCATGCGCCGCCCAGGCCAGTTCCGACCGGCTGCCGAGGTTGAGCTTGGTGTAGACGTGGTGAAGGTGCATCTTCACCGTGCCTTCGGACACATGCAGCCGCTGGGCGATGGTCTTGTTGCGCAAGCCGCGCGAGACGAGATCGGCGATTTCGCTCTCGCGCCCCGTGAGCCTGGACGTGGGCTGGGATTGCGGCCGCGGCATCAGCAGGTGCTGGACGATCTTGTTGTCGATCCATTTCTTGCCGCTCGCCACCGCGTTCACGCATTCGACGAGGAAGCGGTTGCTGATGCCGTCGAGCACCAGCCCGTCAACGTCGAGCGCCTGGATCTCCTTGACGCCGAGACCGCCGTTTGGCTGCAGGATGAAGATGACGCCGAGGGCGCGGTGGGCGGCTCTCAGTCGGGAGGAAAGACCGGCCGTCTGCGGGTCCGCTAAATCCAGGCCGATGATGGCAATATCAGGCCGCTGGCGTTCCACATGCGGAAGAACGTCAACCACGCGGTGGCACTCGGCGACAACATCGTGCCCGGCCTTCCGCAACACCCACTCCAGACCTGCGAGATACACCCCCCGCGGGTCCGCCACAACCACCGTCGACATGCGAACACCGTCCGTAAAATACGCAACGAACTTTGCCTAAATCCCTGAAAAGAATGAAACCAGAGGTTAAGCGTATTGTCAAGAAACCTCTAATATAGTTCCGGCTATAACCGCGACCTGCGGCCTATGCAAAGCAGCGCCGGCTTGCCAAGGGGGGGCCCGCGGGCATCGCCGAACTGTCGCAACGGCGCCCGCGTGCCATTTCAGCGCTGGAATCGAAGCCCGGTGATCAGTAGCCGACCGTGAAGCGCTGCCGGATATGCCTGGGCGTCTCGATCTCGCCGGCCATCACGATGGCGTAGTCCTCGAAGGAGATGCTGCTGCCGTTGTCGGAGGAAAGCAGCGCATCCTTGCCGAGGCGGAACGCGCCGGTGCGCTCGCCGGCGGTGAACAGGGCCGACGGCGACAGGAAGGTCCAGTCGAGATCGCTGATCGTCCGCAGCGTGTCGAGGAAATCGGCGCCCTTCTGCGCCTCGGCCTTGTAGATGGCCGGGAATTCCGGCGCGTCGACAAGGCGCTTGCCGGGCGCGACCTCGAGGCTGCCGGCGCCGCCGACGACGAGGTAGCGCTTGACGCCCGAAGCGCGCACGGCGGCAATCAGCGTGTCGGGATCGCTGGCGGTGAAATGCACCGAGCTCACCACCGCGTCATGCCCCTCGATCAACTCGGCGAGGCCTTCCTTGTCGAAGACGTCGCCCTTCCTGGCGGTGACGCCCGGAAGCTTCGCGATCTTGTCCGGGTTGCGGGCGATTGCCGTGATGGCGTGGCCACGGTCGGAGAGTTCTTTCAGGATGCGCGAGCCGGCCTGGCCGGAGGCGCCGATAAGGGCGATCTTCATGGCATTTCCTTTCTGCTTGGGGGACTGCTGTGCTGGGTCAAGCCGCCTGGATATGGGCGACGAGATTGTCGTAGCTGCCGAAGAGCGCGCTGGCGCCGATGAGGCGCGGCGCCTCTTTACGGATCACGGCGAGCGCGGGAACGCCATCGGCGCGCAGGCGCTGGAATAGCGCGCGGCCACGGCTGACCAGATCGTGATGCGCCGCCAGCAGCTTCGGCGTCGGCGCCTTCAGCATGCCGGCCGCGTCCGCCATGCCGGCGTCCGTCAGGACAACAGCGACGCCGTCCACCGTGACGATATCGCGGCCACCGACATAGCGGGCATGCTGGATCGCCTTCAGCGCCGCAAGTCGCAGGCGCGGGTCGTCGAGCCCTGCGGCGACGATGCCGAGGGTGGCAGCGCCGGAATCGAGCAAGGTGCCGCGAACGTTCAGCACGTTGTCGACATAAGCCTGGCTGAAGACCTGCCCGCTCAGCCGCTCGATGCGCTGGTCGTTCGCCCAGGCATGGGCGGCAAAGCCTGCATCCAGCGGTCGCGCGCCGGCGCCTGAGAAGAGACCGGTCGGCAGCAACTCGAGCACCACGCCACTCTTTTCCAGCCTGTCCAGCATCGGCGTCGCGCCGTAGCACCAGCCGCAGAGCGGGTCGAAAAGATAGGTCAGCGTTGCATTGCTCATGGCCGTCTTGTCCGGATGTCTGTCTCTCGGACCTAGATGGCAGCTGGGCCGGTTGCAAAAAATAGTGATCAATCATACAGACTGTCTGATCAAATCAGACAATGGCTCGCCGATGGCCGAACTTCTGAACCTCAACCGGCTTGTCTATTTCACCACGGTGATCGAGACCGGGTCGTTCACGGCGGCCGCCGACCGGCTCGATGTCGCCAAGGCGGTGGTCAGCCATCAGGTCGGCAGGCTCGAGCAGGAACTCGGCGCTACGCTGCTGCGGCGCACGACGCGGCGCGTCACGCCGACGGAGGAGGGGCGTCTGTTCTACGACCGCGCCGCCATCATCCTGCGCGAAGCGGAAGCCGCCTATGGCGACATCGCGCGAAGTGCCGACAAGCCGACCGGGATGCTGCGGTTGACGGCGCCGCTCGACTATGGCGAGAAGATCGTGGCGCCGACCATCGCCGCCTATCTGAGGAAATATCCGAGGATGCGGGTCGAGACGATTTTCGACGACGCGGTGAGCAACCTCGTCGACGAGCAGATCGACCTCGGCATCCGGGTCGGCTGGCTGGCCGATTCCAGCAATCTGGCGCGGCGTCTCGGAACCTTCCGGCAGGTTGTCGTCGCAAGCCCGGAGCTCGCGGCCAGGCTGCCGCCGAATGTGGGCCCCCTGCAGTCAAGATCGCTGCCCTGGGTCGGCAATGCCCAGTTGCGCGGCGTCGGCCAATGGCTGTTCTCTAAAGACGACGAAACTGTGCTGGCCGAACTCAACCCGGTCGTCAGCTGCGACAAGAGCCCCGCCGTCCATGCCTGCGTGCATGCCGGCATCGGGCTTGGCATCTTTCCGGACTACAGCGTCGCCGACGACATTGCCAAGGGGCGGCTGGTGCAGGTGTTCGCCAACTGGACCTTGCCCGCCGGCGGAAAGACGGCATGGATGCCGCCGGCGCGCTTCAGGCCGGCAAAGGTGCGTGCCTTCGTCGATATTCTGGCGGCGGCGGAAAAAAGGCGGTCACGCGGCTCCGGCTCTTGAGAAGCAGACGTCGTCATTTCGTTTGATGGCAAGCCGCATCGAGCGAATAGGTCGCCTTGGCGGCCATCAAAAGAAACCGCCGCCTGTTCTCGCCAATTCGTGTTCTTCTACTAGAGAATCAGAGTTGACGATGATTGCCTTTATCACGCAACTTCAGTCGCAATTTCACAGGTCATTTCCAGCATTCTGATGTAGGGAGGGATACTATGAAACGCAGTAATGCCCTTGCACTAAGGTTATTCGCGACAAGGGCAAAGCTCTTGGACGCGATCGAAAGCGAACAAGAGGCGCGAGCCAGACGCCACCAGGAAAGAGTAATGGCCTTCGAAGCGAGGGCGTCAACGGCAATTTCCAGCGGAAAGGCAGCGCTGGTCGTCCCTTTGATGCTTTTGGCAAATGGTGATTCCTGGTTCAATTATCCATTGGTCGACAATGGCCCTCTTTGCCGAGACACGGACATCATCGTCAAACTTGGCAAGATAGGGAGGCCGAAGCCGTTCATCCTGTCGGTCGCACATTGGGGGGATACGTCGGTCGATGAGCTGGCGCTCCCGAAACAGAAACGCATGAAGGAACAATTGCAAAACAAAGCGAACTGGGGAGCCCGAGGAAAGCCGGATGCGATCCTGATCTCCGCGGGAGGCAACGACATAGCCGGCGATCAATTCTGCATATTCATCAATGATGTGCAGGCGGGAAGGCCGCTGAACAGGGCACGTCTTCAAGAAGCGCTGGGCATGATCGAAGCTTCCTACCAGGAGCTTTTCGACTTTCGCAACAAATACGCCCATGGTGTCCCGATCTACGGACATTGTTACGACTTTGCCGTTCCGGACGGCAGCTCTCCCCCATTTCCCGGTGTCGGGCCCTGGCTCAAACCGAGTTTTGACTTCAGCGGGCAAACCAATATGGCTGCAAACAAGCAGGCTGTGGCGGACGCATTGAAACTTCTCAAGACACTGTTGACCAAATTGGCGAGCAAGGCCTCGAACAGATTTCATTTGATCGATACGCAGGGAACAATCACGCGCCCAAGCGAGTGGGCCAACGAACTTCACCCGACCGAGGCTACCTTCGAAAAATTCGCCGATGTCTTTCGAAGGCGCCTCGCCGCTGACTTCCCTGGCAGAATCTAGTCAGGAGCGCCGGCTCCCGATCTGGCAATGCCGCTCAGGGAACTTTTGTCCGGCTGGCGATTTTGGATGTATGCTGGGAATTCCAACGGCCAGAAGGGTTTGCCGATGACGACGAAACGCCTTGCGATCTGCGCCCTCGTTTTCGCTGGAGTCTGTGGCATCTCCGCCTCGGCCTTCGCGGGAAGCCGCGACCATCGGGCCGAATCCGAGCGCTACGTTCCCGCGCATCGCGATATCATCGACATTCTGTTCGCGGGCCCGCACTACTATGACCAGCAATTGTTCACGACGGCGGCCGGAGCCTGCTCGTACCACCAGGTCGGCCCTGACGCGAATGCGCTGAACAAGATCAACGACCACCATTGTGGCAAGTAGGCGGAACGCTCAGCGCCCACCGCCCTCCTTCATCGTCTCGATGATCTCCGCCATCAGCGCCAGGTCGCGGCGCGAGTCCGCGAGGTCGGTCAGCGGCCTGGTGCCGTTGGTGATGTGGCGGTGGAAGGTTTCGAGCTCGTTGCAGAAGGCGTCGCCATAGAGCGGGCCGAACGCCTTCGTCACCGGGCCGAGCGGGCCGGCTTCCGTCACTTCCAGCCGCGTCGGCAGGCTGCGGATATAGGGCGTGTCATAGATGATGCGGACCCGCTTGGTGTTCGAGCGCACCTCGATCATGGCGTCGAACAGGCCGAGCTCGTCGACGACGGCGTCATAGAGGCAGGCGAAGTGGCCGTAGTCGAAGGTCACGCTGGTGTTGGCGCCGCCATTGGCGCGGTGCGCCGCCACCACCCGGACCGGCTCGCCGAGCAGTCCGCGCATCGCCGAGATGTGGTGCGAGGAGAGCGCCGTCAGCCCGCGATAGGCGCGCACGAGGTCGGCGGACGCATCGGCCCCCACCACCTCGCGGATCAGCGCCTCGCGCTCCCTGGCGCCGCGCGCCAGGATCGCCGGATCGATGTCGGTGGGGTAGAGTGTGTTCTGGCTCTTCTTCAGGAAATGCCGGCCTTCCGAGATGAGGTCGAAGATGCGCACATGGGTGATGTCGGCGTGGGTGGGCAATTCCTCGCGCGCCGCCAGATAGGCCGGCGCGTAGCGCCGCATGTAGCCGACGAAGATGGTCCTGGCGTAATCCTTGCTCAGCGCCAGCAGTTCGTCGATCTCGCGCACCGTCAGGCAGGCGGGCTTTTCCAAAAGAATGTGCTTGTCGGCCTTTATCGCGGCACATGCCGCGACCCCGGGCGAAGAGCGGCGGAGCAGAATTCTGCTCAGTAGCAACACTTCGAAGTTACGGCATGGATTCCAGGGTCTTCGCGACGTCGCTTCGCTCCTGCTTCGCCCTGGAATGACGAAGGGACGTGTCTGCTCGGCGGCTCCATATTTGCGAGCGCCGCGCTGCTTGGGCTCAGCCTTGTCTTGCCTCCCTGGCGCCGGTCTGTCCTCCGGCGCCGTTCTTCGTCTCCTCGTTCTGCACCATCGCCAGCGCCGTGCCGGGCTCGCCCTCCCATAGGATCAGGCTGGCCGCGCCGACCAGGCCCGCCCGGTCGCCGAGTTCGGCCGGCACGATCGGCACGTCGCGGTAGGCCTGCATGGCGCGCTCCTCGACCGTCGCCCTGATCCCCGGCGCCAAAAGGTCGAAGCCATTGGAAAGGCCGCCGCCCATCACGATCAGGTCCGGCGAATAGAGATGCAGGAGATTGGTGAAGCCGATGCCGAGCCATCTGGCTTCCGCCTCGACCAGCTGGCGGGCGGTCGCGTCGCCCGTCCGCGCGGCCTCGACGACATGGCGAGCTGAGATGTCGCCGTCCTTGGCAAGGCGCCGGAGCAGCGATCCGTCGCCGGGCGCTGTCAGCCGTGTCGCCCGGCGCCCGAGCGCGGTTCCCGAGGCGACCGCCTCGAAGCAGCCGATGGCGCCGCAGAAGCAGCGGTCGCTTTCGCCGGTGATTGT
>NZ_RZOI01000007.1:0-31907 GCF_004022645.1 Mesorhizobium sp. M4A.F.Ca.ET.020.02.1.1
CCTCGAAAGCTAGTTCTGGCATTGCCCAGATCCGGTCGCTTAAGGCGCAGTAATCGGCAGCCTTCGCATTCACGCGACGGACGATTTCATCAAGGCTGAGAGGGTCGTTTTCCATAGTTACACTTACTCCGTGAGTGGCATGGCGAAGGCGGGCGAACGGTTGCTCAGCCCAGAATGCCATTGTTGAAGTTGGATTGAGTCGAAGACTGTGTTCATATAGCGATATAGCTGCCGCTTCGCTGACCGATGGTCCTTGTCCTCGTGTGAATGCTTTCCCATATATCCCTCTTTCATTGACGTAGAGGTCCGGGAGGATCGTTACCTCGGAGCGCAACCCCTGGTCAGCCTCGAAGGTAAGCCCCACGTAACGCAGCGACGGCAATGCCTTTCATCCTTACCCACTCGATCATTTCGTCTTATCAAATTAGGGCAGCAGGGCCGCAGATTGACAGCTCATTTGCTGCTTTCCGGAGCGCCTTTCTGCAAAAGCAGCCGACATGTTTCAGGATTTCGCAGCAACCAGGGCACTCACGGAAACATACCTTCGTCGCGCTCCCTATCTTCGGACGCTCTTCATCCAGGCCGCCCACGTCATCCTGATGCGACCACACAATTGGGAACGCTTTAGCTTCGGATCATGGCTGCAGAACGCAGCGCCGCGCCTTCACCGCAACAAACTTGCAACCGCACTGGCGAACAAGCTTGCCCGGATCGCCTGGAGCGTGCTGCGCAACAACAAACCCTTCGACATCCACCGTCACGAGGTCACGGCCATCTGAGCCAACGCGCCTCAACCACTTCGCGACTGAGAAAAGTATGGAACGGATCAATGAACGCGCCCAGAGTCTGGTGACCCTATTGGTTGCTCGCCAATCTGTCCGGTAATGAGACCAACGGTGCGCGCGTATTCCCCATCCAGGCCACGGCCCGCGAGCCGATCGACAGGCCGGATACATATGAGCGACTTCCGCTATCCTGCACGCCTCAGCAGCCGGTCCATACATTCGGGTCAGACGCTCTGTCACGAGATGCCGGACGGGGACGCCCACCCCGTCAGAGCGTGTCTGGATGGCGCCCGTTTGGCAATGGGATTGTTGATGACATTTGGCTTAGCGGGGCGGGTGCGGTCATGTCTCCGGCCTTTGAACGCGGTACTGCATGACCGCTGGCCTGATGTTTTACGCTGAAGCTGGTCCCTCTCACATTATCGCGCTTCGCTGACGCTAAAAAAACACCACGGTTTTCCAGTTCCGGCGGTCCATATCCGCTTTGGCTTCACATCATCTCATCATCACCGTGCCAACTGGAGGGCGAATAGTCTGAGCTGGTCGTCTATGCCGCCGCACGGCTGCTCTCTTGCTCCCGGGCTCATACGCCGTGCTCCTAACCATCACCGCCCAGGCGATTCGGGCCATCTTGTTGGCCAGGGCGACGACGACCACCTTGAACGGCTTCTTGGTCAGAAGGCTCCGGGCCCAGTCCGCCAGGGCTGTCCTGGTTTTGCCGGACTTCATGCTGTAGAGACGCCGCGTACGCTCCCACGACCAGCAGTTTGCGCAGGTGCCGTTGCCCATCTTGGAGATGGAGCCGAGCCTCGCCTTGCCACCGGCCGAGTGCTGCCGCGGCACCAGGCCGAGATAGGCGGCAATCTCCCGGCTGCCCCGGAATAGGCTGGCTTCCGGGATGCTGGAGGAGAGACAGGAGGCCACGATTGGGCTGATGCCGGGGATCGTGGCCAATCTGACAGCTCACCGGATCGCTGCGTTGGGCCGCCAGAATAGCTTTGTCGAGCTTGGCAATCCGCCTCTCGATCTCCAGAAGCATCGCCGCCAGAGGCGGAGCGCCATCCGGGCCGTGTCCGGCAGATACGGGTTGGTCTGGTCTTGAAGAGAGGCGATCAGCTGGCGCGTGTTGCGTGCACCCTGCGCCACCACGATGTCCAACTCTGCAAAATGACCACGCAGAGCGTTGATCAGGGCGGTCCGCTGTCCGATCAGCAGATCACGGGCTCCGTGCAGCATGAGGATGCTGTGCTGCTGGGGGCTCTTGATCGGCACGAAGCGCATCGAGGGCCGCGTCACGGCCTCACAGATCGCTGCCGCATCCGCAGCATCATTCTTCTGCCGGCCCAGACAGGGTTTGACGTAGGCGGGAGGGATCAGGCGGACATTATGGCCGAAGGCCATGAGCGAGCGCCCAGTGGTGAGCGGTCGCGCAGGTCTCTAACCCGATCAGGCAAGGGGGAACCGTGCTGAAGAAACCCGGTATCTGGCTGCGGCAGGAGCGCCCTGCGCAGGACGATCTTTCCACTCCTGTCCACGCGGTGCAGCTGGGAGACGTTCTTGGCGATATCAAGGCCGATCGTGGCAATCTCAGACATGATGAGTGGTTCCTCTCCGGTTCTTCAACATGCCTATTTTGGCATGTCTGACGCTAGTGGGAGGGCGCCATCCACGGCATCACGTCAACCCGAGTATTAGGCGAGGCGTGTAGATGGGCCGGCATGATCAAGTCCGTCAGCTACAAACGCCATCGCTTTCCACCCGAGATCATCGCCCACGCGGTCTGGCTCTATTTCAGGTTCCCATTAAGCCTGAGATGTTGCTGGAGCGCGGTTTTCTCGTCTCCTACGAGACAGTCCGCTTTGAAGTTTGCGCCGGATTACGCTCGGCGCCTCAGGCGGAACACCCCAAGTCGCCGCGACATCTGCAGTGGTGCATCGCGTCGGTCGGAGCGGACTTTGTCTAGCGAAAGGAGGACGTTCTGGATCTGTATGCCGAGCCCTACAGCACTGACCGGCCGGTCGTCTGCTTTGACGAGTTGCCGTTCCAGCTGCTCGCTGACAAACGCGCTCCCCAACCGGTGGCTCCCGGCCACTCTGCCCGGGTGGACTATGAGTACCGGCGGCAAGGCACGGCCAATTTGTTCCTGTGCTTTGAGACCCTTGGCTGGATGGCGGTACGTGGAGGTGACGGCACGTCGGACCAACCAGGACTTTGCCGAGCAGATGCGGGCGCTGGGAGATGATCATTATCCTGACGCCCGGTCATTGCGGTGGTTCTGGACAATCTCCGCACCCACAGCCCTGCCGCGCCCAACCTGCGGAGGCGCGCCGCATCGTGAAGCGGCTGGAGTTTCACTACACGCCCAAATACGGCAGCTGGCTCAACATGGCCGAACTGCAGTTCGCGATCCTCAGCCGCCAATGCTTGGGCCGGTATCTTCCGCACCGAACGGTGCTCCACCGCGAGATCGCCGCCTGGGAAGCCGAGCGCAACAGGACCAGAGCCAAGGCGCATTGGCAATTTAACCACCACCCAGGCTCGTTCCAAACTACGGTGGCTCTACCCTGCATAATCCCCCTGGCCAAGGACTAGTTCCAAGAGAATGGTAACTGCGATATTGTAGCGCTCACAGATTTCATGGGGCTTCCCATTGTCTCCTGCGACTACCAGATAAGAAAGCATATCTGCGTCAGTTTGGGAGCGTCGCTATATCATTCGGTGACTATTCTCACCGTAGTTGCAGCTGCCGCGGGTTAGTAAGTAGGCGGCGTGATCGCGCTGAGAATTTCGCTATAATCATCGTGAACGTTCCGGAACCGATGCGGTAAGCGGCTATCAAAATAGTAGCCATCGCCTGGCTTGAGGATACGCTTTTGATTTCCCACCGTGACCTCGACTGTACCCCCTAAAACCATGCCAGCTTCCTGCGCTGCATGAGTGAATTCCTCGCCGCTGTCGGCGCCGGGAGCGTATCGTTCGTGCAGCATCAACATCTGGCGGTTGGGATGATCCAAGCCGATGACGCGATACGAGATTGTGTCGAGTTTTCCGATCTCTAAAAGGTCGGCTGACGCATAGAATGGGGAATACGGAAGGCTTGACTGCAGATCGGAAAAGAAGCCTGTAAGCGTCGTACCAAGCGCGTCAAGCACGGCACCCAAAGTGTTGACCGAAGGGCTCATTTTATCTCGCTCAATGAGCGATATTGTAGAGTGAGATATCCCCGAACGGGCCGCTAACTCCCTCACCCCAAGGTTTCGCCGGCGACGCAGTTCGCGCAGTTTGCTCCCAATTTTTGCCATCGTCACTTCCTTGCATAATCTAATTGAGAATTCACTCGCGCCCTCCACGATGAAGTTGGCTTCGCCAGATGGCCGATTGATTGGTGACTATAATGAACATTTGTTGCTGGGCAATTGCCGGACCGCTCAGATTGCAAGATGCTGGCTGCGATCATCCCGCATTAGGAGGTTTTTATGACGTCGCGTCTCGAAGCGCTGAAAGGCAAGTTTACCCAGATCAAGGGACCCTCTCGGGATGCCGCTTCAGACACCGCGGCGGTCGAGAAGACCGTCAAGGAAATTATCGCGAACGTTCGCGAACGAGGAGACCCTGCGCTCCGCGAATACTCGCTGGCGTTCGACAAGGTTGATGTCACCAACTTCGAAGTCACCGAAGAAGAAAAGCGGCGGGCCGTTGCCGATCTCGATCCGCAGACGCGCGAAGACACCGAGTTTGCAATCGCCAACGTCAGGCGCTTCGCCGAAGCTCAACTGGCTACCATTCTGCCGCTCGAAATCGAGAGCCTCCCTGGCCTTCACCTCGGACACCGCGTCATCCCGATCGAGACTGTCGGCTGCTATGTGCCTGGTGGTCGCTACCCGCTCCTGTCGGCGCCGGTCATGACCATCGTACCGGCCAAGGTCGCAAACTGTGACCACGTCATCGCCTGCCTTCCGCCAAATGCCCATCCTGCCATGATTGCTGGTTGTCACCTTGCTGGTGCGGACCGCATCTTCCGCGTGGGGGGAGCCCAGGCAATTGCGGCCATGGCATACGGTACCGAGACCGTTGCAGCAGTCGACAAGATCGTTGGCCCGGGCAACGCCTTCGTCAACGAAGCAAAACGCCAAGTGTTCGGTCAGGTCGGCATCGACCAGCTCGCCGGCCCGAGCGAGATCTTCATCGTCGCTGACGAAACCGGCAATGCAGCAACCATCGCGACCGATCTGCTGGCGCAGGCTGAGCACGACGTCCGCACCCGTGTTGGGCTCGTGACGACTTACCGCAAGCTTGCTGAAGACGTTCTCAAGGAAGTCGAAAGGCAGCTGGAAGATCTGCCGACGGCGCCGGTGGCAGGCTCTGCATGGAAGGATTACGGCGAGATCACTGTCGTGGAAGACGAAGACACGATGATTTCCTATTCGGACTACATCGCGACGGAGCATCTGCAGGTCCACACACGCGATCCACAGGAAACCGCCAAGAAGCTTCGAAACTATGGCTCGCTCTTCATCGGTGAACTGGCCAGTGTCGTCTATTCGGACAAGTGCTGCGGTACGAACCACACCCTACCGACGATGGCCGCTGGTCGCTACACCGGCGGTCTTTGGGTTGGCTCCTACGTTAAGATCGCCACCCACCAGTGGCTGGACGAGCGCGGCGTTGCCGCGGTGGCTCCGGCTGCCATGCGCCAGAGTGCGACTGAAAAACTGGAAGGCCACCGTCGCGCCGCGGCGCTGCGTCTACCAAAGCAACTCGCCGCAGAGTGATCTAATCCTCCCAAGAGAGCCGCTGCGAACAAAGGGCCGTTAGCGAAACTTTTCGGCCTCTCTTCTAGAGCATTCTGCGCCGTGGGAGGGCAAAGAACGTTGCGGTCCTTCGCGTGAAGCACACGCTTTCAGCGCACGCGTAGAAGGTTTTGGTCTATTTGGGCGATAAATTCAGAGGAGGAATTCATGACGGCTGGTTATCCCGGAAAATTCGGCGAGAGCGATCAGCTCATGAAGAACTATCGGAGGATTGGAATACGAGCCGTCGCCGCAGCTTGCAGCGTCGCGGTACGCCGCCAAACCCACGACACGCCTGCAGTTGCGCGGTCTACCGGTGAAACCGAGCTCGATGCGTCGCAGCCTAGAGCATCTTTGATGAACACCGAGTCGTTTTGAGGACCTTCACGCGATAGGTCCTGTCTTGAATCACTGTCCCGGTGATTTGCGAGGAGGTGATGATGACGAGGAGCCTCAGCGCGGACCTTCGTGGGCGCGTGATTGCGGCCATTGAAGACGGGGTTTCGACGCGGGAGGCGGCGCGTCGCTGCCGGAGGAGTTGGGAATCCTCTATCGCGAGACCGGCGAGATGGTAGCGCGCAAGCAGGGCCAGCCGTCGCGTTCGAAGTCGATGCGCATGAGGCCTTCATCCTTGGCCTCATCGAGCACGCGCCGGACATCACGCTCGCCGAGGTCGGCGAGCGCCTTGCCGTCGAGTGCGGTGTTCGGGTAGCGCCGTCCACGGCTAGCTGTTCCTCGACCGTCGCCGCTTCACGTTCAAAAACGTATGGCCCGCCCATCGGCAAGAGTTTATTTCTGATGGCGGCTGGGCAGCATCAACGTATAGGGCGTGTCGGCTGATTGCCGTCGCCAAGATGGAGATCCGCACGCTCATAAAAGTCACGGGTAAGCGCCAAGCTGACCCCATCTGGCGCGGTTTGAGGTGATGAGCGAGAGATAGTGACACTGAAGGAGCTGAGGAGCTTGCAGTGTCAATTTCTATGTCTGCGCCTATGCCTGATGATAGGAGCTTCCATGTCCTTGAGGCGGTTGCGAACCGGCTGGACGCAAGTCCGCAGCGTCCGCGGCGGCGCTGGTCGGCGGAAGCGAAGGCTCGGCTGGTTGAAGAGTCCCTGAAGCCAGGGGCGAACGTGTCGGCGATCGCGCGCCAGGCTGGACTGGCGAGCTCGCAGCTGTTCGGCTGGCGGCGCAAGGCGATCAAGAGCGGTGCGGTCAGGCGGCAGCGAGATGCGGCTCGGCTCGGCTTTGTCGAGGTCACGCCGACAGCGTCTGCGTCGGTGGAGATCGAGCTGGGTGGCGTGGTCATTCGCGCCGGTGCCGATATCAATGAGGAGCAGCTGGTGCGGATCATCGGGCGGTTCGCCAGGCATGATCCCGGCCGGCGGGAAGGGGTTGGTCGCCAGTCATCCCGTCGATTTTAGAAAAGGTCCCGACGGCCTTCTGGCACTGGTGCGCGATGCCGGCTCGGATCCGTTCTTATGCGTCGGGCGAGATTATGTGGCGGAGCCGCCCTGACGCCCGGCAGGGCCGGCCAAACCCAGCTTGCCTCCGCCACATAATATTTCATGCCTCTCTCATGGGGCGCGGGATTCCCCTGCGCCACAATGCCGGAGGGGCAGAATGCTCGAGTTCTATTTTTCGTATTGTGGGGTGCTCAAGCACCTGCGCAGCGGCGCACTCGGTGGCGAGATGGATCGCCTCGCGAAGCATTTTTTCACGCTTGGTTATAAGCGAGCGACCGCCAAGATTTACCTGAGCCGGATTGCGCGCTTTAGCCAGTTTGCCGCGACGCGCTGTGGTCCGATGCCGATCCATCAGGATGTCGTCGATAGCTATTTGTGCACGTTTACGACGGATTCTCCACGCATTGGAGCAGTGTCGGCGCTGGGACACGCACTGCGAGTGGCTCCGGAGCGATTCATTGCCTCCGTTCCCAGTGTAGATGCTGACCCGGATGCTCCGCTTCTGGCTTCCTTTTCGGACTATCTGGGCAGGGTGCGGGGCCTGGAGCCGAAGACCCGCGAAGGCGTTCTTCTGGGCGGCCGCCGCTTTCTGGATTGGTTCCGCCATCACCATCCCGGCCAAGACCTCGAGGCGTTGGCGGCCGAGCACGTCCTCGCTGCCGTCGAGCATCGGCTGTCGCTATCGGCGACCTCCGGCACCCGCACGGCAGCGACTTCTCACATCCGAACATTTCTTCGGTTTTTGTGTTGGGCTGGCCACCATGACCAGGATCTCGCCGGCGTCGTCCCAAGGACGCCTCATTGGCGTTTGGCGCATTTGCCACCGCGCCTTGCATGGGATGACGTTCGGCGCGCAATCGATGCGATCGGCGCAACGACGCCGGTCGACATCCGCGATCGAGCCGTCCTGCTGCTACTCGCCACCACCGGCATTCGCAACGGCGAGCTCCGCGCCATTCAGCTGCAGGATATCGACTGGCGAGGTTTTTGTCCGGCGCACCAAGGGCAAGCGTGATCGCGTGGCGCCGCTCCTCGAGGAGACCGGCGCCGCGCTCGCCGACTACATCCTGCGCGCGCGACCGAAGGTGGATAGTCCGTATCTATTCCTGTCCTTCACGCCGCCCTTGGGACCGTTCAAGTGCGCGTCGCCTGTTTCGAGGATCGTACGGAAGCGGTTGCGGCATGGCGGGATCGAACTCGGGCGGGTCGGAGGTGCGCATCTTCTGCGCCACAGCCTTGCCACCCAGCTTGTCAGGCAGCGAAGGCCGATCAACGAGGTCGCCGATCTTCTCGGGCACCAGAGCATCAATACAACGGCGCTGTACGTAAAGGTCGCAACCTCGCAGCTCGCCGAGGTCGCACTCCCCTTTCCGGGAGGCGTCGCATGACCGCCTTCGCCCGATTCCTCGGCGAGAAGGCCGAGCGGTACATCGAGTTCTCTTATACGCACGAAAGGGCGGGTATACGCACGAAAGGGCGGGCCACCGATCTCAGCTCCGGAACATGACGTCTAATAGCCGGCGACTGAGCTGCTTTGGCGAGAGCGCGACGAACCGGAAGACTGGCTCGTGCGGCTCAACAGATCCACCTGGATTGCGCGCTTCGCAAAAACTGAACAGCGATTCCGCTAATTCCCGGACAGAAAGTATCGGAGAAGACCGACGGGCGCCTTAGGCGCCCGTCATGTAGCGTAAGTCTCCTCATCAGCCAGATCAGCGCCAAGCCGTTTGCCGTAGCGCGGTGTTAACTGACGCGTTCGTCCTGCACTGGCGGGCGGGTTATGGCTGCTCAACGCGGCTGGTGCAGCGGCATGAATTCTAGTGTAAATCTCCGCAGTCAGGTCAAACTAAGCGGCGTAGCAGATAACCGTTCGCAGCCGGTTTCGGTAACTATAAACGGCTCTCCCAAGCACAACTCCGTCGTCACGTCGCCTTCTTTGACAGCCCAATAGGAAACTAGGAAGAAAGTCATGTTCCGTTCAAACACATGGCGGTCGCTTTCCATGATGCGCAGGGTGTCAAGCCAAGTGGGAGGGTAACCAAGCCCCGTGCCGTAGCCATTATGGTTTCCCAGTTTGTACAGCCCAAACTGCTTGAGGATACGATTTATCTCACGCGCCGTGTCTGCCGTAGAAACGCCCGGTCGGATCATAGAAATGGCTGCTTCCTGAGCTTGGACAAGCTCATCGAATGTCTTTCGAATTTTCGCCGTCGGCTCGCCACCAACCCACCGTGTCTGCACACCGACTGCATGATACCTGTAGCGTGAACCGCCGGGTTCGATTGTCACGGCCTCATTGGGCAATATGCGGCGATCCACGGCGTGGCCATGTGTCCATGAAGGCAAGCGAGGTCCGCTGGCGAACGGAGGAACGATGGCAGGCACGTGACCGCCCGCCCTGAACATGCCTGTGAGAGCTGCAGCAAGAACCTCGGTTTCAAGCACGCCCGGACGCAGCGCCTCGAACGCCCCTGCGTAAGCAGCATCAAGTACTCTTCCTGCTTCCCGCATGTAGACCACTTCAGCGTCTGATTTGAGAATCCTTAGTTCAGTTATCAGGTCAGAAGCGTCGACCAACGAAGGCAACGCTTCGTTCAGCCGTTTATGGTAGAAGGGCAAAAGGGCGTGCGTTTTTAGCTCGATACCTATGCGCTTGCCGTCCCCTAGGACGCCCCGTTCCCGAAGCAAATCGACAGTGATCGCAATCGGGTCGTTTGCGGAATCGTCCTTCCAAGTCCGAACATCCCCAACGTATGGCAGTCCCCGGACCATATGTTCATCGGCGGTGCGAACAAATACGGTAATCTCTGGACTATCGGCAGTCAGGATCGCAGTCTGGTAGATCCAGTAGCCTGTCTGCTCGTAACCGAAGAGGTAAAACATGCTTTCTTGATGAAATATCAGGAGAGCGTCAAGTTTCTCCTCGGCCATCCGCTTGCGTACCGCATCAATCCGCCGCCTATATTCGCCATTCGTGAACGGAAGTGGCATGCCTATTATCGATGAGGTTTCTTCCGGTGCAAATCTTGTCATTGAGTTTCCCATGTAGATCCTAAGCCCCAGTTCCCGCGGGACAAAATGCAGGATGATGAGACGATAAGGGGTCCTCCACGACTGAGAAAGCTAGCTAGCACCGGATGGTGATAATATTCACCGCCAAAAGTTAATACGTCGTAGAATTTACCGCAATGGCGTAGATTGGACGAAATTGCTGGGCGTTCGGCCCCTTCTTGTTGCCATAGCGTAGCGATCAGGCCTATTGAAAGCCGACTTTGGAACCTGACGGTGACGTACGGATATTCATAATTGTCCAACCCAACAAAGAAGTCGCTTGTCTAGTATTTTCACCGACCTTGATCGATTCGAGATCGGGCCGGACCTAGTCGTAGTAGCGCGGGTTGGCGCTCGACCACGACCAGCCGGTCGGGTTCATGGGACACCAGCATGAAGGACCGGTGCCGATGCCGATCGCCTCGCTCGGCGAGGTCGGGCTCCGGCGTCATGTCGGTCGAGAGGCGGGTGAGACCGAAATAGAGCAGTTCGGTGAGCAGGTATTCCGGATTCACGCGCGTCAGCAGCAGGTTGAGCTTGGCGGCGGTCTGCTCGACCGAGATGTGCAGCGTGCCGCCGCCGCGTGGCGTGCCTTGCGCGCGCCCGCTGGAAGGCCAAGACCTACACCTAGGCCTGCGCTGGTTGCCAGGAGCTGGCGGCGGTCGGGTATCGGGGAACGCATGGGCGGGCTCCTTCAGGTCGGCGGGACCGGGAGACGATATCGGCAGCAGAGAGATGGGGCAGGCTCATCATTTCAGCAGCGGCCCGTCGAGGCCGTCCACGGTGAGCACCTCGTGGCCGTCCTCGGTGATGGAGACGGTCGCGCTATGGGCGATACAAAAGACGTTCTTCTGGCCCACGGATGAGATGACGTGGAACACCATGCCGGGCCGCAGCTCGGCGGTGTTGCCGCGCATTGGGTCGATGGCGTTATGCTGAACCCAGTTCGGCGGAAAGCCGATGCCGACCGTGTAGGCGGCGCGGCCCTTTGAGGGCTGCACGATGTCGAAGCGCTCCATCGCGGCGCGCTGTGCCTCCCAGACGTCGCAGGCCCACACGCCGGGGCGCATTTGCGCGAGTTGCGCCTTGTGCGCCGTCGCGACCGCCTCGGACAGCCGGCGCTGCTCCTCGTTCGCCGCGTAGTTGACGGTCCGATAGAGGGGGGAATGGTAGCGGTGTCGCGCCGCGGAAAATTCGAGAGTCGTCGGGGTGCCGGCCGCGATGGAATCGCCTTGCCACGAGGAGTGCGCGCGGCCGGTCTGCGCGCCACTGAAAAGGATGATCGGCCAGGTCGCGGCCATTCGCCGCCGCGAACCATCTCCGATGCCATGACCGCGGCAACGTCACTGTCGAGGATGCCAGGCTCAATTACCGCGACTCCGGCGCGCATCGCCCGCGCGGTCGCGCCAGCGGCGCTGCGGTGACATGCGATCTCCCAGGCGGACTTGATCAGCCGCTGGGCACTGAGAAAGCTGCCGATCTCGACGGTCTCGGTGCCGCGCAAAGCCCCTGTCACATTCGCGAACTGCGCGGGCGAGATGAAGATGCCGTCCTGCTCGATGCCAACCTGCCATGGCTGCCCCGCTCCAGGGCGAGCCTCCCGACTATCGACAGGCTGTCAGCCAACCCGTCGTCGCCGAAGGCGATGAAATCCGCGGCCGTCGTGCGATCCTTGATTTTGAGGTACTTGCCCTCGTCCGACTGCCTTGTGACGAGAACGGGCTTGCCTGCCGAGGGCACGATCAGCGCCGTGACCGAGGTCATCGCGCGCGTGTAGTAACCGGACAGGTATAGATATCGTCGGGCGTCGTGATGATCGCGACCCCGATGTCCTGCTGCCGCGTTTCGCGCAGCACGAGATCAAGGCGCCACTCAAGCTCCGAGAGCGATACCAGCTCGACATCCTTTTGGTTCGCAGAAGGGGACATGGTGGCGCTCCTCAACCTTCGGGCGGGTCGGGGTTGGTCAGGTAATGGGCAAGCGCCCGCGCGAGCGCCTCGACGTCCTCTGCATGAACCGTCTGCGGTTCATCCGAGAGCTCAATAGCCCCCCTGCGCTTGAGGCGTTTCCCGGTTGGACATCTACAGAGATCATTTTACGGCCCTCGCGGGCTGAAATGCTCTGATTTTGGCCGAATTCGAGGCGAAGTCTGCGTTTGATTAGGCATTTCGGAGATTCCAGGCTCCCGGCATTTCGGCTCTATCGGCGATCTACAAAAAATAGAAATATAGTCCGCTGCCGGGCCGTAGAGCTCAAGCTCATCCTTTACCACTGGCCTGGGGCCGACCATGCTCATGTCGCCGCGCAGGATAGGAGTCCTCATCGCAATACGCAGAACCCGACGATCGGCGGGCCGGCGCTGGTCAATTGCCTTGTCGCCAACGACGTGCGCCACGCCTTCTGCGCTTGGGCGAGAGCTATCTCGCCGTTCTCGATTCGTTCCACGCCCCCCTGTCGCGCTGACCGTGTGCCGCCAGGAAGGCGGCGCCGCCGTGATGGCGGAGGCCGTCCGCAAGCTGACGAGTAGGCCGGGCGTCTGCATGGTGGCGCGCGGCGCGGGCGCGACCAATGCGGCCGCTGGTTGCATGTCGCCATGCAGGTTTCGACTCCGATGATCCTGTTCATCGGCCAGGTCGAGCGCGGCTTCCTCGAGCGCAAAGCCTTCCGGGAGGTCGACTCCCCGCGCTTCTTTTCGCTCTCTCTCGCTCTCTCCCTCGCTCCCTCTCTCTCTCTCCCTCGCTCTCTCTCTCTCTCTCTCTCTCTCTCTCTCTCTCTCTCTCTCTCTCTCTCTCTCTCTCTCTCTGGAAACAAGCTGCCGAGATCCGCGATGCCGCGCGCATTCCGGAATACACCAACCATCCCTTGGCGGTCGCGACCCCTTCCAAAACTGGCAGAGCCACGCTGATCGAGGAGAATGGTCGGGTGTCCCGCCCCACACTCGGCATCGTATTGGGGCCGAATGCGTTCGCCGCAGCCCTCGACCGGCTCGGGCCCGCGATCGGCGCGGGCCGGGCGCGCGGAAGCGGCGCATGCCGAATTATGTCGCCGTCTCCGATATTTCCTGCCGAGACGCCTGGGCGGGTGCAGATGAGGGAGGTGATGCGCATCGCCACGGCGCGGGTACCGGAGGACGCGACCCTCTGCACGCGGGCAACTTCGCGACCTGGGTGCACCGCCTCCGGCACGCAGCTCGCGACGACCTCGGGCTTGATGGGCACGGTTTCCCGGCGGCGCTCGGCGTCGAGCGCCTATACCCCGAGCGCCCCCAGCGCCGTTATGCTCGTCGATCCAAAAATCGCCTCGTCGCCACCACGCTCCGCATATTGGCGAA
Source organism: Mesorhizobium sp. M4A.F.Ca.ET.020.02.1.1 (assembly GCF_004022645.1). NCBI lineage: Bacteria > Pseudomonadati > Pseudomonadota > Alphaproteobacteria > Hyphomicrobiales > Phyllobacteriaceae > Mesorhizobium > Mesorhizobium sp. M4A.F.Ca.ET.020.02.1.1. The sequence goes on from NZ_RZOI01000007.1 coordinate 13,421, forward strand.
GGCATGCGAAATGTGCGAGCGCGCCAGGGAAGCACGATTAATTCATCCTCGATGAAGCTGTCCGCGAGCGGCTGGTCGCAACGACGGTGGATTTCAACAAGCGACACCCCAAACCGCGAACGCAAGCGACTGCTTGCCCACGTCATCGAGAAACCACTCTCGTCAAGCTGCGCGGATGCCGCACGGCTCCTTCCTCTGCGGCACAGCAGCAAGCACTGCTTTCCTCAGGCACCTTTCTCTCAGTTGCTTGGAAAGATGCCTTTAGGAATGCAGGAGCTCCAAACAATACCGGATAGCCAGCTCTGTTGTCGGCACCAAAATTTCGTCGGAGGCTCCGAAAGTGGGCGTGTGAACGCCGGATTCGTTGCCTGGCTCTCGACTGCCAAACCAGAAATAGATGGAAGGCACGCAGCTGGAGTAAAAGCCGAAGTCATCGCTGCCGGTGCTCGCCGCTCCTTCGACATACTTTTCGTCGCCCACGGACTGGATGACAAGCTGCCGGAAGCGTTCGACCATCGTGGCATCGTTGACCACGGGAGGGTCGCCCTCTTGCGAGGTGAAATCCGCCTTGCCCCGATGCATCGCGGCGACACCCTCAGCTATTTCGCGGACGCGACGTACCAACAGCCGCCGCCGCTCGGGACTGGCTGTTCGGATCGTTCCAGTCATGACGACCGACGGGCAGATAATGTTCCTCGCCTCGCCCCCGTGAATAGTGCCGATAGTTACGATCGCGCGATCGTCAACCGGCATTTCCCGGGACACCACCTTCTGCACCTCATTGATGAAGGCGCCCGCGATTGCGATCGCATCCACCCCAGCATTCGGCTTCGCACCATGCGCCATGGTGCCAATAAGCTCGACCTCAAATTTGTCGGCTGAATTCATCACAGCGCCCGCCCGTGCGCCGTACGATCCTGCGGGAATATCCGTGCGAACGTGAAACCCAACTGCGGCATCAAACCCGTCGAGCAGCTTCTCTTTCACAACAGTGCGACCGCCGACCGGTTCCTCTTCTTCCGCAGGCTGAAAAAACACACGCACTCTTCCGGAAAAGTTCTCTCGCATACTGTGAAAGGCAAGAGCCGTGCCCAAGGCGATTGACGCGTGGATGTCATGGCCGCAAGCGTGCATCACACCAGGTACCTGCGACTTGTATGATAGGTCGTCGCGGCTTTCCTGGATGGGCAGGGCATCAATGTCCCCACGCAATGCGATCGAACGATTTGGCCCGGCAGCAAGGCCTTGAATATCAATGTAGACGCCGGTCTTGTGGAACGTCTTCGCTTCGGCCAGGCCGAAGGTTTCCAGCGTTTCGATGATCCTCTTTTGGGTCTTCCACTCGCTATTTGAAAGTTCCGGTTCGCGATGCAGGGCATGACGCATCTCGATCACCGCTTCCCGCTCGACTCCGGAAAGTAAGTTGTTGGTAAGGACCTTCATTCTGATCTCGCGGTCGCTTTATTTTCACCGTCACAATCTGATGCAAACTAGCAGCGGCCAACTAGCGAAAAACCCTGATATGAGCACTCACCACGCAGGGTTTCTGCAAATCCCCGAGGAAAGATGCGCCCTTCACTATCTGCAAATAGCCTAGCGTGAGCCTGCTTCTTCACCGAATCGGTCGCAATGTCGAGCGGCACAAGAACAATCAGGAGGATTCGCATGGCTATAAGATTGCTTCACCAGACCGACCTGTTTCGTCCCTATATCGATCCGGACGATCACTGGGACATTGCCTGCGTCTATGCTCTTGCCGCATCGGGCCAACTCGAGCTCGGCGGCGTACTGGTCGACTTCCCGCCCGATCACTATCCGGGCCGCAGTCCGGACATCACCGGTATTGCGCAGCTAAGCTACCTCACTGGGTTTCCGACCCACATGGCGGTCGGCTCCTCCGTTCCCTATACGCATGACCGGGCGGCGCTTGCTGCTCTTCCCAGGCGCGACCGCGCCGGCGCGGAGTTCCTCCTCCACTATCTCCGCGACAGCGAAGGGCCGGCCTGTATCAGCATCGTCGGCTCCTGCCGCGATCTCGCCATTGCAGCCAAGCTTGATCCGGATCTCTTCCGCAACAAATGCGCCGGGATCTACCTAAACGCGGGCACCGGCCATCCCGATGTCGTGATGCAGGGAGGGATAGAGTACAATGTCGAGCTTAATGCGGCTGCTTACGCCGCCACGTTCGCTATACCGTGCCCGATATACTGGATGCCATGCTTCGAGAACATAAGGCAGGAGGCGGAGGGAAATGTCGAGCGGTTCGGTACTATGTACCGTTTCAACCAGCGCCACGTTCTGTCAAAGTTCTCGCAAGCGCTGCAAAGCTACTTCACCTATTCCCTCGAAGGGCGAACAGATGCGCGCTACCTACAGCCGCTGCTGGCGCCGCAGAGCGATGTACCGAGTTTCGTGACTCTTCGTGCCGATCGCGAAATGTGGAGCACCGCTGGCTTCTTCCACATGGTATCTCAGGCCGTGGACAAGGCGGGCAACATTATTCCAAGTTCCAACAAGGACGATGCGGTTTTTGGCTTCCGTCCCGTCGACATCAAGTGCGATCCGAATGGGGCGACGACGTGGACGGATGCCGGTCCGGAGTCAAATCGGTTCTTGTTTGAGGTGAAGGATCTCGATAGCTATGCCAGCGCCATGACTGTTGCCATGACGACGCTACTGGGGAATATTCAGTAGTCTTAAGCCGAAACAGTATTCGCCAACTCGAAGCCTTTCCGTCGCTCTGACTGTCGCAAATGAGTGGTCGGGTTTTGGGCGAGGTAGCGGCGGCCGTTGCCGCGAAGCGACGATCGGCGCTATCTACCACGTGCTATCCTGACTGCGTTGCGGCGCAGACAGGAAGCTGGTGGGCAACGAACCACCCGGTTGTCCACCAGCCTTCCGGCCCACGCCTCAAAGATGCGAAATGCCGTCGCGACCACGCACCGCTAAGTCAAACCTCCATCGTAAGCGGTTATCATCGCAACATGCGATCCGAGTGCTCCATCATCGCGCGTCGAAGACACCCGGCAACAAGAGGCACAGCCTTCGCTATGGCGGCGATGTTCGCGAAGCGCTGGTGGTGTTGTGGGATGCATCGAAGCGGCTGTGTTCCAAACGGCTGCGGCCGTTGATACCTGTCTTGTTGCCAGCGCTTGAACGGGATGGCCGGCTAGAGCTCGATGCCGCGCTCCGCAGCAAGCTGCTGACAATGTGCCCGGCGAACGATGGATCGGCTTTTGGCGGAGGTACGTGGTGTGGCTCGCGGCGGCCAGCGCCGGCAGGAATGAGTTCGGCGGTTCGCCGATCGGTGCCGGTGCGCACCTTCGGGGACTGGAATGATCCGCCGCCCGGTTACGTCGAGGTCGATTTCGTGACGCATTCCGGCACATCTTCGTCCGGCTTTGTGCAGACGATGGTTTTGACCGATTTTGCCACGGGGTGGACCGAATGCGTTCCTGTCCTCACGCGCGACAGCGGCGATGTGATCGTGGCGATCAAGCAGGCCCGCTCGTTCTTTCCCTGGCGTAGATTTCGACAACGACAGCGCCTTGATGAACGAGTTCGTCGTCTCCTGGTACCGAAGTGAGGAACTGGAAGTGACGCGCTCTCGCGCCTACCGAAAGAATGACCAAGTGCATATGGAGCAGAAGAATGGCGCCATCGTGCGTCGTCTGGTGGGTTGGTCGGTTTGTCGGCGCGGAGGCAACCGCCGCCCTTGATCAACTTTATGCTGCGGTGCGGCTTTACGGCAATCTGTTCTAGCCGTCATTCAAGCTTCAGGAGAAGACACGGATCCGCGCTCGTGTGATCAAGCGCTATCATCCACCAGTTCCGCCTGCGGCCCGTGTCCTTACACATCCGGGTGTGGCCGAGGCCGACAAGCAGCACCTACAGGCGATGATGGAAACCGCCGATCCCGTGTTGCTGTTTGCTGGTATCCGCGCCGCGCAGGAGGAGCTTGGACGGCGGGTCGATCGTCGTGGCCTGAATGCGAAGATTGAGGAGCCGGCCGTTATCGATCTCCAGCGCTTCGCCGCGAATCTGAAGACGGCCTGTTGTGCGGCAGTCGATCACTCGACTGCAAACAGCCCAGAGCTAAAGTCTGCAACTGAAGGGCAGTCGGCCAGCCTGACCACCTCAACGCGGAAGAGGTTGCCGGACTCGGGAAATCGAAGAAGTTCATCAGACGATTGCCTGGTTCGCCGTGAGGTTATGAACAGCGTTCTCAGATCTTCGCCGCCAAGTGCCACACAGGTCGGCGCTATACTCGGCATATCAACGCGATCTGTGAGGTGACCGTTTCCGTCGATACGAACGACACAGCCGCCTTGTAGCCTGGCGCTCCAGTAGCCCCCTTCAATGTCCACGGTGGCGCCATCAGGCGATCCCGGGGCGATGTTCGGGCCTGCCAGCGGGCCTAACTCGGCAAGACCCGCAAATTGCGGAGCCAAGGCGAAACGCCGGATGGTGCCTTCCGTTGTGTCGGTGAAGTACATTATCCGGCCGTCGGGCGAAAATGCCAGTCCGTTGGCGGCTGCTACGCCGCTGAAGAGCGTAACGACCTCGCCATTGGGCGCAATGCGATAGACGCCTCCGACTGGCTCACGGCTCTGTTCATTGTATGTGCCCAAGACGATTCCACCGTAGGGGTCGATCGCGGCGTCGTTGACACGGGTTTGCGCAAGATGCGGCTCGATTTCGGCCACTTGTGAGAAGTCGGTGAAGGTTGGCTCCGTGATGACTATAGACTTAGGAAAGCCGAGCACGAAGCCACCACGCGCGCGTGGAAAGACGAACGCCGCACGATTGGGAAGTTGCCGCACAGCCGCAACTTTCCCGTTGTCGTCCCAGCGGAACACGCACTTTCCTTCGATGTCAGTCCACCAAAGGCTCTGGTCCAATGCGCTCCAGTTACATCCTTCGCCTAGGAGGTTGCGCAATCGATGGCCGTGTACGCATGATGAAGCCGCATTTACTTTGCGCTCTGCATATTCCAGGTCCGAAGTTCGGCAGGATCGACAGCGAAGGGTTCGAGTTTTTCGTCATTGAACCACCACCCCATGTCCGGGTGTCTCAAATGGGAAGGCCACTCCGTTCTCGAGGCGAAGTTCTGTCTGAAGCACACCATCTCGGAGAAGCTCCCGCCGTGTACGCATTCGAGGATGTCCGCGTTGTCGATCGCACACATCACCGCGATGGACAATTCGGACATGTAGTGGGGAGCCATGGTGCGGTGGAAGGACGCGGACAGATTGGCGATCTTCAGCCACTCGCTGATACCTCCGACGCGGCACACGTCTGCTTGGACGACGTCGACGGCGTTGGCCTGCAGATATTCGGCAAACTGATGCCGCGTATATAGGCTCTCTCCGATCGCAATGGGCAGCGAAAACGGCGCAGGTCGGCGTGCCCGCGAATATCCTCGGCATGGAGAGGCTCTTCGATCCAACCAAGGTTGAACGCGGCTATTTTCTGCAGTCGGTTCATGCAGTCAGCGACATTCCAGCGCTGGTTGGCATCGACGAACAGTCGTCGCGTAGGACCGATCAGCTTCTTCACGGATGTGATACGATTGAGATCTTCTTCCGCGTTGTCCCGACCGATTTTGATCTTCACCGCCTTGTGTCCCTGTGCCAGGAATCCTTCGACCTGGTTGAGTAGAGCGTCGCTGTCGAGATAGAGGTCTATGCCACTGCCATAGGTGGGGATACTGTCACGCCGCGCGCCGAGCAGGCGGAATAGTGGAACGTCGTACCACTTGGCCGCAATATCCCAGAGCGCGATGTCGATCGCGCCCAATGCGAGAGTGTTGATGCCCCCGGTGCCGCTGCGATGCAATTGGCCATAGAGGAACGACCAAAGCCGTTCGATCTGTCGCGGATCTTGTCCGACAAGCATCGTTCGGCAATAATCATCGATCAGGGCGAGGATGGCGCTTCCGCCGATCCCCGTCGTGTAGGCAAAACCCTCACCAACGATTCCAGCGTCTGTGGTCACGCGGGTGATGATGAATTCGAGGTTCGCGACTCGGTGTGTGGCGTCCTCCCAGGAGACCGTCGGCGGGATGTGATAGATGCGCGATGCGACATCGATGACTTTCAAGGCACGGTCCTCCCCGCCATTGCGAGAACTTCGGGGTTCGACAGATTGCCAGGCTTCCCGGCCAAAAGCCGCTGCAGATTTTGCACAATGCTGCGGGTTTGACGTACACGCATCTCTTCGGTCCACGCGGCGATATGAGGCGTCGCAAGGACGCGCGGATGAGTAGCAAGCGGATCCCTCGCCGAAGGCGGCTCCGTGTCAAAGACGTCTAGCGCGGCCCCAGCGATCTGTTCGCGATCCAAGGCCTGTACTAGCGCGCCAGTGTCGATAAGGCCTGCCCGACCTGTGTTGATGAGATACGCGCCGCGCCCCATCCGATCGAGCTGGTCTGCGCCGATCATGCCGCGCGTTTGTGAGCCGCGCGTGCAAGGTTACAATTGCGGAGCGTCCCAGAAGTTCGTCGAGTGAGATCGGTTCGACCCCGAGTGTTCTTAACTCGGCGCTATCGACGTAAGGATCGTGGACGATAGTGCTCATGCCAAAGCCGGAAAACTTTTCGGCGACGACACGGCCGATTGCCCCAAAGCCTACGATGCCGAGTGGGCGACCATGCAGCTCGATGCCCGTGAATGCGAGTTGCGGAGAACTCGCGCCGCGACCCCATACCGTACCGCGAAAAAAGTCCTCTCCGGCGTCGAAGTCGGGCGAGCGGGACCTAATCCATGCACCGGCAGGGATGAGGTGGCGAGTGAGCCCCAGCGCAAGAGCAACCGTGAACTCTGCAACCCCGTGATCCGTTCGCCCGAGAGTGTGCACTACAGCGATCCCCCGCGCCGTGGCGGCCGCCACATCGATGTTCGCTTGCGGGGCCGAGCGTACTGATAGGATGACGCGAAGCTGTGGTGCGGCGGCCAGCAGCGCTTCGTCAAAGCACTCGTATCCAGCTATCACAACCTCGGCTTCAGCGATTGCGTCCATTAGCTGCTTGCGATCACAGAACCACTCGCCGGCTGCCCAGCCGAGCAATTTAAGCTCGCTTATTTCGCGGAGCGAGGCGATGCCTTCCGGGCTAAGATCTGCTGTGGCCAGGACGCGAGGTCGGCCACTGATCAATCTGATGGCGTCGATGCTGCTAGGCATCGAGGAGATAAACCGGATAATCGGAGTCTTCGCCTTGCGCGGCAACCACCGGAACGATTGTTGATTCATTGATGAGCGCACAGAACTCCACGTCGTTCTGCCGGCAGTTGCCGATGAAGCGGCGACCGGTCATCGAGCCCAACAACACCTTCACGGCGCTATCTTGCGAGATTGTGAAGCCGTGAGCGAGCGACGCGGAGTCGTCCAGTTCAACAGCGTCATCCTTCGCCAGTTCACAAAACCGTGAAACGATCAGTCCGGCGCAATAGCTATCCTCAATCGCAACACGTGAGTTCCGCAGTTGGCCTGAGCAGATTATCGTGATGTCTGCATTGCGCGATGAGGCCTCGGCGAGCGCACGCTGGGCAACCGCATCAAGGTTTCGCAGCGAACCAAGCAGTATCAAGGCTGCGCCTTCGCGGACTGCCGCGAGAATGGCTGGCGTGCCATTGGCCGTTGCCAGCATCGCGGAGCGACCCGACAGATCGACTCGGGACAGGAGGGATGGCGAGGGCTCATGATCGAATCCGAGGGGCGTTGATCCATCATCCAGCTCCGCGCAAATAACGCCATCGCCCACGGCGGCGCGCGCTTTGGCGACGTCCGGGCGAAATCCGCCGACAAACACACGAGCGCTGCCGGCGTCGAAAAGGCCGATGAGAGCTGTCGTGGCGCGGATCACATCCACGACAATGCACACGTCTCCGGCAATAGCCAAGGGGCCAGTGGGAAGGAAAGCAACCTTAATCTTCATGCGCAAGCGGTCCGGGTTTTCATCAATTCTGAAATCTGACGCTCATCGGGCAATGCCGGAACCACGAGCTTTTTCGTGACTGCGAGGGCGCCCGCCGCAGTGCCGCGGCGAACGGCGTCAGTGAGGGTCAATCCACTGGCCAGTCCCGCAGCGAGTGCCCCATTGAATGCATCTCCGGCCCCGGTAGTGTCGACGACGTCGACTGGGTAACTCGCGATCTTGGTTAGTCCTTCGGGGCCGGCAATCAAGGCACCATCCGTTCCCAGCGTCATGACGACGTGCCCCACGCCGAGGCCACGCAGTCTTGCCGCTAAATCGGCGTCGGCCTGCTGATCGTCCGCGTCGAGCCCCAGCAGAATGCGCGCTTCAGACTGGTTCGGCGTTAGGATGTCAACGTCGGCGAAGATTTCCTTCGGCAGGACACGGCCAGGTGCGGGATTAAGGATGGTCGTCAGTCCCCGCGCCTTGCCGATGGCAAGCGCGCGGGCCGCCGTCTCGACTGGGATCTCGAGCTGTGTGAGCAGGATGCCCGGGCTCTTCCAGGTGGCTGCGAAGGTTTCGACATGGGTCGCCGTGAGCCGCGCGTTGGCGCCGGGATCGGTGATGATGCGGTTCTCGCCTTCGGCGTCGAGAATGATGATCCCGGCCATCGTCGGTGTCCCAGTCATCTGCCTCACAGCCGAGCAGTCGACGCCTTCGGCGCGCCAGAGTTGCAGTGCCTCGTCACCAAATTTGTCGGTGCCACCGCCCGCCAGCAGTTTGCATCTAGCGCCGAGTCGCGCAGCTCCGATAGCCTGATTAGAGCCCTTGCCGCCATTTCCGAAGGCAAACCCCGACCCCAGCAGAGTTTCGCCCGGCGCCGGCACGTCGCCCACAATCCAAAAACGCAACTCCGTACGAGCCGACGACGTAAATTTCGCAAGTGGGCATCATCTGCTCCCGCCGATTAATTGGCGTGGCTGAGCGATCGAGGCGCTCTTGCGCTCGATCCAGCCGGTATAAATGTAGCGATCGGCCCGGTAGGACGAGGACGAAAAGTAAATAACCTGATCGGTCGCGTCGAAGGCGGTACGGTCGATTTGCAGCACAGCAGTGCCGCTCGACACGTCGAGTGCTTTTGCCAGTTTTGTACGCGCGATGCCTGCCCGTATCTCCTGCCTGGCTCGGGCGAGCGGCACACCAAGTTGTTGCTCAAGAATCTCGGTGAAAGAGGGTCGATGGTCAAAACGTTCTCATCGGTCGGCACGTTAAGTGCGGCTGCAAGCGCGGCGTCAGCGGAACGCCAGTCGACCGTCACATGCCTAGTACCCGGCCGGAAGCCACGCGCTACCGCTTCTTCCGAAAATCCTGAAAAAGTGAGCAGATCCCGGCCGATGTGACGCTTGGCGACGAAGGTCCCCTTGCCAGCGCGTCGATAAAGCAACCCTTCACCGACAAGCGCGAGCACCGCCTGTCGCACAGTGCTGCTGCTGAGTTCGTGCTGCCTCATCAATTCCATCTCAGTGGGGAGTTGATCGCCAGCACTGAAGACGCCGCTCTCAATCTGAGACCGAATGATATCGGCGAGCTGAATATGAAGTGGGGTTCTACCGGGCCGAATCATGCGGTCTCCTCAACCAAGTCACTGCTATCACACGCCGTGGGCGTCAGCAATATTATATTATTGCATTATTGCAATTATACTCTGGCACGGCCGAGCGTCCGGCATCACGTTCTTAAGCTTGATGCCGAGATACTCGCAGATGGGGTGCCGCCAGTGAGGATTGCGATGTCCTCCAGCATGGCCTTGCGGCGGTCGACAAAGCCCTGAGCCTTGATGGCCGCGACCTTCAGTCCGCTTCGCGGCGTGTTAACGACGAGCGTCGCAAGCGTCTCGCCCTCCATGTCCTCTGCGATGGTCAGCAGCTGTTGGCCGACTGTACCACAGCCTCCAGCACCAGGAGCAGCGCCTGGAAATTGCCGAGCTTCTTCTCGTGAATCAGCACTAGGGCTCTTCCAGTTCGACCCCCATCTTGTGCTGATTGATGATGAAATACGGGCCGAGATGGCCGCGGTCGAACTGCATGCCTTAGACTTCCGACTCGTCTTCAACTCCTGGACAATACCCTCGACGGCCTTCGATACCGCGTTTCGGATCCATAGGATTCATGCCTATGGCGACGGCCTAGCACCTTCCTTAACGACCGCCTGGGCGAGAACGGTTGCGGTCGTGGTGCCGTCGCCGGCGATATCGCTAGTTTTCGACGCGACCTCGCGCACCATCTGCGCGCCCATGTTCTCGAACGTACTCAAGCTCCATTTCATTGGCGACGGTGACGCCGTCCTTGGTGATGCAAGAGGCGCCGAACGACTTGTCGATGACGTTACGGCCCTTCGGACGAGAGTGACTTTCACCGCGTCGGCTAGGATGTTGACGCCGCGCAGCATCTTGTTGCGGCCATCGGTGTGGAATTTGACTTCCATGGATACCATTGGTTCACTGGTGCGAATAGGCGGCTTTCGTTGAAGTTAGAGCCACGCGGCTTGCTTGGACGGGGCCACCTCGATCACACCCAGCACATCGCTTTCTTCATGATGAGGAGATCCTCGCCGCTCAGCCTAATCTCGGTGCCCCGCCGACCTTGATGTCCAACGGCTGAAGCTGGCCGGTTTCATTGTTGCGCCAGGGCCGGCGGCGATCACTTCGCCCTCCTCCGGATATTCCTTCGCGTGTCGGGAATGATGATGCCGCCGGCCGTCCTCTTGTCGGCTTCGATGCGGCGGACCAGGATGCGGTCATGTCATATCGTTCTCCTGCAGGGCAAACAGATTGCGACAGGCTAGCCCCATTCGGACCGACAGGACTGGTGCGGGGCTCGCGCGCCGCTTTGCGCCGTCGCGCACATGCAACCTAATTTTGCTCCCTTCTCGTTTCAAGGGTGGACTGACGTAGGAAGTTCCGGCCGAGTTGCGAAATATGTCTTCGGCGCGTTCAGTAGCTGGCATACTAGGTTGTCAGATGCACGTCCATCAGGCAGCCTGGTTCCCTCTGCGCAACGAAATGAATGGGAGGACCGTCAAGTTGCCCGTTTGACAGCAATGACCGGTGCCTTTTGGCACTCGCCGCCGATGCGACCTGATATTTCGAGCTGTGGCCTTCTTATCCAAACGCTGAGGCCGACGTGTTAAGAAGGAAGCTGCTGCTGCAATGGTGCAGATCATAGGTTTTTTCTCCATTTTTGAGTGATGGGGCGCTTGTTATTATTTCAAAGGCTCGTAGCGATCACGCATTATTCTGGATTCTATGTGCGCATGAAAACACTCTGTTTCAGCGGACCCTCACGAGGTGCATCGCAAAAATATGCCAAATGCAGCGGCCTTAATTTCAAGCAATTACAAAATTTTTCTTAGCACGCGGCCAGGTGATGTCGCATTTTGTCGAATTCCTTACAGGAGTTGAAGAGAATTGGTCGGGGGTTCCTTCCTCGATTGGTTGACGGCGGGTGCTGCTGTGGAGGGGTCATGCGTGGATGTTCTTCGCACTGCAAGGGGGGTTGTATGACGATCTGAACAGACCGGTCGGGTGCAAGCCATGTGTCCACGTCATGGACGCCGCCACAGGGCGGCAGAAGAGGATACCGGCGCTTCTTGCTTTGCGAGTGTTGCCGGGCTCAGGCACTGATCTGCAGATGTTTCGACCGTGGACAGATCTACTGTGCCGGTGGCTGCGCGTGTGTTGTGCGTGCCGAGCGGCGACGGTATGTTGCCAAGCGCTACCAAGCCAGCAGAAACGGCCGCTTCGCTCACGCCGAGCTCAGTCGCCGATACCGGGCCTGACGCAATAAAGTGACGCACCATGGTTCACCCGATGACGACGCCAATGTTTATGTCATGACGGCTTCGGCGACGACGCAGATCCAATCGTCTGACTCCGCTAATACGCCGTCCTTAACCGAGCCTGCGATCTCGACGGGGTCGTTGGGGGTGTTTTAAGGGGCCACTGTCACTGGTGTAATCGCCGCTGCTCGCCGTTTATCCGCCGCGAGCCTCTGCGTCGCCGCCAAACCATTTCGAACGTCTCCGTCTTGAGGACAACGATGGCCATATCTCCTGAACTGCAGGCCCAGATCCTGCGCTATCACCATGTCGAGAAGTGGCGCGCTGGCACCATTGCCCGGCAGCTCGGCATCCACCACCACACCGTTCATGGAGTTCTTGCCCCGATACGGGCTGGTGCCCCATGGCCCGCAGACCCGACCCAGCAAGATCGACCCCTATCTGCCGTTCATCCTTGAGACCTTGAAGGCCTTTCCCAGCCTGACTGCTGCCAGGATTGAAGCGGATTGTGTCGCCGCGACGTATCTGCGCTTGCGTTTCTGGCCGGTCATCTCGGAGCCTTCGAGAGATGGGGCGGGATTCCAAAGGTCGTGCTCTACGATAATCTGAAGAGCGCAGTGCTCGAGCGCCCCGTCAGGCCCGCCCGTCTAGACATCTACGACGTCTCAAGGAAACCCCCGATGACCACTCCTGATCCGGAAGACGGGCGTGACCGCGCGGCGCGCCTGCATCTGCGCGGGCTTGTGGCCCACTGGCAGGACGCCACTCAAGGCGGATGGGCGCTTACACTCCTCGACTGGGAAGAGGACGAGCGCGCCAGCAGTCAAGACCGGCGGTTGAAGGACGCCAAAATCGGCCAATTTAAGCCGCTCTGCGACTTCGACTGGTCCTTTCCGACCCGATGCGACCGACAGGCCATCGAGGCTCTGATGGGGCTCCTCACGGCGCAGCGAACGCTGCCGGGCAGCCGCGCCTCACGGACACTGGAAGTCCCCGACCTTCACGGCGGGCTTGCGTCTCGACGGGATCGTCGCACCCTGCCTTCTGGACGGCGCGATGGCAGCCCCAGGAATGCGAGAACCTCTTCGCACATGCTGGGTACGACGCGTGACCGGAATTATCGCGAAAACGCTGTTTGTGAGACCTGTGCGCGGGATCTTTTCGCAAACACCTCGCCGGGGTTGCCAGGCAGAGCATCGGGAGCAGGAAATCAGACAAAGGTCCTGATCGACCGGCACCCAGTCAATCAGTCTGGCAAGCGCATCCAAAGGAGAATGCTGGCCGCGATCAACGGCAGAACCAAACTTTTCCTGACTAATGCGCCGACGTGACATCGCATCCCTCAATCCATTGTACTGATTGAGGGAATTACAGATCAACACGCCAGTCCAGACACCCGCGCACAGGTCCCCTAGTAGTAAAGGAAGAAAATTCACGACGCCTGCACCCTCGAAACCAAGGGGCGAAAGATCATATGATGGTAATGAGGCGTTTTGAACTCTCGCAAACCAACGGGACGGATTGTCGCGGCGCTTGCCTGTGACAGGCACCGATAAATCTCTCCCTCCTGATAGATTTCTTCCAAATCGAGAGAACTCGACATATTCCCACACACGCTTCCTGCATTATCCAAAAAATGTAACTCTTCAATTTGCAACCATTCATAGTGCTCCCCCAGGAGCATCCTTACACCGGTGCCGCTTACATACGGCAGCATAATAGAGAAATATCCATCATGCAGATGGTGTGCTCTAAGCAAGATAACCTTGGATTCGCCTGTTCTCCCCACCGAGATTTTAAGAGGTGAAAAACGCACACTCATATCTTCTGGACCTAAAACAAGTTGAAATCGTCGTTGGACTAGAGCGCTGAATGTGAAGTCAAGCCCCAAGCCGCGTGTGTCATATGCGCCTAGCCGATAAGGTGAGGGCAAGCGTCTGACATTCTTCAGAGTATTTTCCAGATTATAGATCGTCTTCTCACGACCTAGTTCCATAAAGGTGTCGTGCCGAAACTCCTTAAAATGTTCCAATTCCTTTTCAATAGGCATGTGAGCATGACGGAATAGGGCGGCATGGGCGGCCTGCTGCAAAGTCGAATAGTCGTGTGTCACACCCGCCTTGGTAAAAAACGCCCTTGCATCGCTGATGAACCGAACGCATTCAGCTTGAATATTGACGACCCTTTCGTCCTGCTTCTCACTAATTTCCATCTCCTCGAGAACTGGCTCTCCGGCCAAGTCATAGTCCACAACCGCTCCTTCCCTAACGGTGCAGCATTGCTCAAATAAATCGTAATCCCACCAAGATGTCGTAATGAGTGCTTTACTCTCCGCCGGACGCTGAGGCACATCGGCAGCAATCATATAGCGTCCAATTATATCAACCTTCAATTCCTCTTTGACCGCGCGAATCAAATATTCCTGCGTCGTGCCTTTATAGCCTGTGTCGGCCAAAACGATGGTATCTCCTTCCTCCAATTTCAATTTCTTCTTCATGTAGCGTATCAAACGGGCACGGAACGCAGATGAGTTCTTGACTATCAACTCCAACACATCATCCTCGCGCAGCAGCTGATAGAATGCCGCTATTGGATCGGCCGACTGATGGGCAACCTGTATTAGCAATTCAGTAACTTCAGGCGGAATCAAAAGCTGTTTTGCTGCAGAATAAACATCTTGATACTCTGGGTTGATTCCGCTGAGGTAATGATCAACATCGGCGCGGGTTTTGAAAGAGGCCGCTATAGCACCGAATCCGCGGATTCGTACCGGCATGCCGACAGGCTCGCCCGCGTAGGCTTCACACGCGGCTGAAAGAAGGTAGCCATCACGCAGCAGAAACAAGACCTTTACTCGCTTACCCTGCTGTTGTAGCGCCTCCACCTCGTCCAGAAGAAAACGGGCATAGCCATATAGCACCGGACCAAATGACATGTAGCCGATCATTGTTTCAGGCGCGTATGGCCGCAGCTCTGCCATAGAAAAAATCGGCCGAAATGGACTATAGCAGGGCAGAACAACTGTTTTCGGTGCTGCCTGGCCAAATACAATCAACGACGACGCTGCGTGTTGCACGCGCAAGAAGTCTGCGACTTCACGTTCAAACTGTAGGAAATGCAACGCACGTACACCCAATTTCTGAGGCACTTGCGCATCCGCTACGGCATCATCCCCGATGTGAAGTAGATGCGATGCAGGAATACCACACTCTTTGATTACAATCTCGAATAGATCTCGTCTCTTCGACGTTCCATAATCAACAGAGCTGTAAACCTTACTAATTGCCTGCATAACGTCTGTAGGCAAATGCTGAGCCAAGAGGCGCCTTAACTCGCCTTCGCGCAAATACATATCGCTGACGATGATGACTTTTATATCTCGGGTGTGCGCCATCCTGATCAGTTCTACGTATGGTGAGAATGCAAAGCAAACATCCATTTCTGTCTGGATTTCCGTCTCGGCCAATAGCTCGCGTTGCTTGCCAGAAAGCGACGTAAACGGCCGATAAATATCGTGGATATCGATCTGTCTAGATCCGTTCTCTAAACGCTTCGCTCGATAGGCACGCGCGGCAGCGCTAATGCGTTGGTGAGGAGTTATCCCTAAGCTTCGCGCGACAGGGTTATCGGCCAGCACGGCAAAAACATCTTCGGGTGTGGCTGTCTTGCGCCATAGCAACGTATCGAAACAATCAAGTGAGAGTACCTTTATTGAATCCCCAAACTCGTCCAAAATATTTGGGATATCGCGGGCAGTGATTTGCGCTTTGTGGTGCGTATCACGCATGTCGCTGCAGAGCAGACGGTCCTCCGGTTTTTGTCGTTGGGCCGTCTTTTCCGTTAGACCGCGCCCGGATGGAAAGATTGCCTCAGCGTGATGGAAAGACTGATACACGTTGTCTCCGTGATGACGCAGCAGGATCTCGCGATAAACGTCAGTATCAACCATATGATCCTTACGTAATTGTTCGAAAGGCAACGGATCAACATGCGCTTGAGTTATCTTGGCGGCCAAGCGCTCCAGGATATGATGCATATAGTTCTCCTTAAGTGTTTCTCGCGCAAGGGCGATCTTTCTGGCTGAGAGCTTCTCACTTGTTATGCACTCTTGGGTCCCTCCGCACTGCCAAAGCGTCGAGGACAGCGGCAACCCGCTTTCGCTACGGAGCTTCCAACAAGCGGGGGCTAAATTAGAAATGGCCTGAGCTGGTTGGGAGACATGGAGTCGAGCCGGGTCTGCGCAGCAAAACTCCGCTGCCCGCACCTTCTAGTCGTTAACCTCTGCTCTCGCAGAAGCGCTATGGAGATAACGTCCAAATACATTCAACTATTGATCGCTCCTCTGCATCTCACCAAGCATTCGGCCTCAGGCTATCGTTCATAGTTGCTGAATAGCTTGCATGTGCCGTGCCAGGTCAAAAAGCGCTTAAGAACACCCGAGAGTCAGGTTCCTGTACCTTGCGTACTCGACATTGTCGGTTATCGGACAATACGAACGTGCCTCTTGGCATCGACGATGCCTCAACCAGAGCGCCCTCGAAGGCTGTTCGCTGCCATGTCGAGCGGGCCAATCGGTGGTGACGGGTTTAGCTCCGAACTGTTCGCCGGCTGACGCACAGGGCGGACTGTCACTTTGTAAAGAAGGAAATCTCTGTACCCTCCATTCATGAGGGCGCGGCCACGCGAGACGGCGCGGCGAATGCGGTCGCGCAGATGATCGCGAGGATCCCTCCAGTCGGCATGGACGCGCCGTTGACCAACCAGCGCTTCGGCGAGCTCGCGATGTGACGCTCCAGCAAGTGAGCCGTCGAGCGCACGAAGAACGAAGGTCAAACGCGGACCGTGTCTTTCCGGCGAAAAAACAAGCGGGCAGGCAGGTGTTGACCCAAACTTAGAGCATTGAGGCACTCTAGTGCCCTCAGGCGGGGCTTCGAAAGCATTGATGGCCAGATTGCCTCGGTACTGAGGCAGACAGGGTGCAAGATATCGGCGCCAGAGACGGCGAGCTGGAGCGTATGCTCCACATTGCGAAGAAGAACATGCTGACCCTTGTCGGGCGCCAGCAGGACCGTCGCACGACATGGCAATGCAGAGAGCTCGAACGGCGCTGTCGCCGACCATGCAGACAGCTGTTCTGCAATGACCGGCAGCACATGAGCGCACCATAGCGGAGACCAGAATACGAGCGAATTGCGCCCATAAGACTCGGCGAAACCGGACACCCCGGCGTGACAGGTCACCGGCCGACGTGACCACGTCGAGCGAGGATCGGTGGGACAAAGTATTGGCCTGCTGGCTTGCAGCGATCACGTCACACTGGAATGCTGGATTGCGGCGTAAGAACTCCCAGGCCCATTCGCGCGGCGTCAGACCAGTGGTGTAGTCGTACGACCCTTCTCCCGCCAATCAGCCTCATCCACGCCTGTCACGAGAATTGTAAGCACGACTGTGCTCCCCTGCCCGCCCCCAAGGTCGAAACATGATGCCACATGGCAAAGCGCCGGCGCTGAAGGCACCAGAGGTCGATGGCGTCGTTTCGTCGAAGCGGGTGCCACTGGCACTGTCGAGGGCAGAAGACGTGCGCAGATGACGACCAGGCCGTCGAACCCGCGCAGCGACAGCCAGCGCGGCCTGAGTACGCCAGGGGAAGCGGTGTAATAGCGGTGATCGGCTCCTGCGTCCCCTTCAAGACGTTCCTTGAAGACTTAGTGGCGTGGCGGTGGATTGGAGGCTGATTGTGGGCAGGTTGTCTTAACGCGGGCGCAATTAGCTCAGTCATCGGAGGTCTCCTGGGGAAATTTCCGCCATTGGAGGCCAAGTTTCATGCTATGGCAGCCTGTATAGTTGTACAGGTTAAGCCGCCTGGTTCAGTGGAACGCAAAAACGAACCGGCGAGGCGCGCAATCGCTTCTTTTGGCGGTGCTAACGCGGGGCTTTCTTTGCCGGCCGTTTCGCGATGGAGCGCGGCCGGGCTCGGCTTGCCCCGCTGCAGCCGATTTCCCAGGCAGACTTGCCGCTGAACTGCCCTTGTTGCGCGTATACCAATGCGGCGCGTCAGCGAGACATCGTCGATCATTGGCTGCCTCGCCGAGAGCACGCCGAGCCGGAGCTTCCCTGTCTCCTGACCCTCGTCAGCTTGCATATTGAACGGTTCGCCAGCAGCCGAAGTTGGCCTAGCGACCACTCCAATGTGTCCGTTGGAACGCAGCTTGCTGGCGCGATCGGCAGACTTCAAGAATGCAATCAAGGGGACGGTGCAGGCCGAGATTGCTTGCAGGGCCTGGACAACCATCAGGTCGGCCGAGCGGCGCCCCATCCCTTTCCTCGAATCTCCGATTTTACCGCTGGCGGTGTCCAGACTCACAGGTGTAGCCGGCTCGGTCACTCACGGCGTCCATCACCTCATTTGTATCTGCCAATTGAATCCAGCTGCTTGAAGCGTTCCGGAGCGAAGATGTTGGAGTCAAGTCGTTGTAAGCTTCACTGCTTGAGTTCTGCACGGTGTCCGCGCCGGAGGTTGATCCGGTGATTACGCTGTGCGCTCGTTGTCGGATTCTCGACCATGTCGGACATGGGACACAACGCTGCCAGATCGATCGCATTGGTCGGAAACGATTTTCCCAGTTGGCACGACGGTTGCGATCCTATGCGCAAAAGCCCTGCGATGCCGCACCGACTGGAAGAACTCATCAATGATCACGCTTTTCGAACATGTGGGCGCCGCTACCAACACTG
>NZ_RZOI01000800.1:0-2585 GCF_004022645.1 Mesorhizobium sp. M4A.F.Ca.ET.020.02.1.1
GTCTTGTAGCCCTTCACCGGATTGGTGCTCGGCTTGAAGAAAGTGGCGCGTTCGCCGCGTTCGATCGCCATCAGCGGCGACAGCCTGGTGCCCGACGTGATGACCATGGCGGTGCCGGCCGCATTGGCGATCTTGCCGGCGTCGAGCTTTGTGCGCATGCCGCCGCGCGACAGCTCGGACGCGGCGGCACCCGCCATCGCCTCGATGTCGGGGGTGATGCGATCGACCACCGGGATGAATTTGGCTTGCGGATCCCTGGCCGGCGGCGCCGTGTAGAGCCCGTCGATGTCGGAGAGCAGCACCAAAAGGTCGGCCCCCATCATCGTCGCCACCCGCGCCGCCAGCCGGTCGTTGTCGCCATAGCGGATTTCGGAGGTCGCGACCGTATCGTTCTCGTTGATGACCGGCACCGCCTTCATCTTGAGCAGCGTCGAGATCGTGGCGCGGGCGTTGAGGTAGCGGCGGCGCTCCTCGGTGTCGCCGAGCGTGAGCAGGATCTGGCCGGATTTCAGCCCGCCCTTGCCGAGCGCGTCCGACCAGGCGCCGGCGAGCGCGATCTGGCCGACGGCGGCGGCGGCCTGGCTCTCCTCCAGCTTTAGCGCCCTCTTTCCAAGACCGAGGATGGTGCGGCCGAGCGCGATCGCGCCCGAGGAGACGACGAGCACTTCGGCGCCGCCATGGGCAAGCACCGCAATGTCGTCGGCCAGCGAATCCAGCCAGTCGCGCTTCAGCCCCGTGCCGCGGTCGACAAGCAGCGCCGAGCCGATCTTGACGGTGATGCGCCGGTATTTCTTCAGCGACTGCATGGTCACTGCCAGCGCGTGTCGGCGGGAGCGGGAACCGCGTCGCGCGCCTCGGCCACGACAGCCATCAGCGCGCGCTGCACCGCTTCCACGCCTTCGCCGGTGACGGCCGACAACAGCATCGGCGCGCGGCCGGCGGCGCGCTTAAGCGAGGCCGTCTTCTTCTTGCGCCCCTCGGCGTCGAGGATGTCGATCTGGCAGAGCGCCACGATCTCGACCTTCTCAGCCAGCCCATGGCCATAGGCCTCGAGCTCGGCACGCACGGTCTTGTATGCCTTGCCAGGATTCTCCTCCTGGGCGGAGACGAGATGCAGCAAGACGCGCGTGCGCTCGACATGGCCGAGGAACCGGTCGCCAATACCGACGCCCTCATGCGCGCCCTCGATCAGCCCGGGGATGTCGGCGATGACGAATTCGCGGCCGTCGATGCGGGCGACGCCGAGGCCGGGATAGAGCGTGGTGAAGGGATAGTCGGCGATCTTCGGCTTGGCAGCGGTGACGGCGGCGAGGAAGGTCGACTTGCCGGCATTGGGCAGGCCGACCAGGCCGGCATCCGCGATCAGCTTCAGCCGCAGCCAGATGCTGAGCTCCTCGCCCGGCAGGCCGGGATTGGCGCGGCGCGGCGCCTGGTTGGTCGAGGTCTTGAAATGCTGGTTGCCGAAGCCGCCATTGCCGCCCTTGGCAAGCAGGAAGCGCTGGCCGACCACTGTGATGTCGCAGATCAGCGTCTCATTGTCCTCGGCAAAGATCTGGGTTCCGACCGGCACTTTCAGCGTGACGTCGGCGCCCTTGGCGCCGGTCATGTTGCGGCCCATGCCGTGCGTGCCGGTCTTGGCCTTGAAGTGCTGCTGATAGCGATAGTCGATCAGCGTGTTCAGTCCGTCGACCGCCTCCGCCCAGACATCGCCGCCGCGGCCGCCATCGCCGCCATCCGGCCCGCCGAACTCGATGAACTTCTCGCGCCGGAACGACACCGAGCCGGCGCCACCGTCGCCGGAGCGGATATAAACCTTTGCCTGGTCGAGAAATTTCATCGTCGTTTCGAGTTTCTGCTGATGGCCTTGAGCGATTGCTCTAAGGCATGTTGAGATTCAGGTCAGGCCGAGCCGAAAATGGCGAGTTCCGAGAACCGGAGCGAAGCGTGCTTAAGTACGCGAGCACCGGAAGCGCAGGAAACCGGCATTTGCAGGCCGGCATCACCTGAATCTCGACATGCCTTAAACCAAGGCGGGGCACAGCGCGAGGCCGATTTGCGACTAAAGCGCCGGATGCCCTTTTGCAAAGGACGCGGTAGCACTGTTGGCGGGCGGGACTGAAGGGGCGCGGCAATGAAGCTTGTCACCTACAACATCCAGTATGGCATAGGTCTCGACGACCGTTACGATGTTTCCCGCATCGCCGATGCCGTGCGCGGCGCCGACGTGATCGCGCTGCAGGAGGTCACCCGCAACAACCCCAGGAACAACAACCGCGACATGGTGGCCGAACTCGGCGAGGCGCTGCCTGACTACTTTGCCGCCTATGGCAGCAATTTCGAGGTCAATATCAGCTCGCGCCTGGAGGCCGGCCGCGCCATCACGACCACCTTCCAGCTCGGCAACATGGTGTTGTCGAAGACACCCATTCATCTGTCGCGCAACCTTCTCCTTCCGCGCAGCCGCAGCCTGGAGGCGATGAATTTCCAGCGTGGCGCGCTCGAGGCGCTGATCGAGACACCGCTCGGCTTTATCCGCTTCTACTCCACGCATCTCGACCATCGCAGCCCTGTCGAACGTCAAAGCC
>NZ_RZOI01000801.1:0-2583 GCF_004022645.1 Mesorhizobium sp. M4A.F.Ca.ET.020.02.1.1
CTCCTCAGCCCACTCCTGCAAACCAATCCGCTTCGCGGCAGCGCGATGCTTAGAAGGGCTGCGCCGCCCCTCATTCGCCTGCCGGCGCCTTCGCCCCGTATAGTGACAGGGAGAAGGAAAGCTCCCCACCCAACCGTTTCTTAATGTGTTTTCGCTAGATCGAAACGCAGGAAAGAGGCGGAAAACGGAGAATAATCGGGGTGCGCTTTTCCGCGGCGACGACTGCCGGGCGGTTATTGCCGCAGCGCTGGGCGCTGCGCGTGAACCCGTTGCTTGGCCGCATCGATGCCGTGCTGTTCACCGCCGACGAGCGCGGCGAGGCCGGCCGCATGTCGCTCATCGCCTTCCCCATCCGCATTATCAGCGCCGTCATCGCTTTCGTCAGCCAGGCGCTGATGGCGCGCTGGATGGGCTCGTTCGAATACGGCATCTTCGTGCTGGTCTGGGTGACGATGGTGATCGTCGGCAACCTCGCCTGCCTCGGCTTCCACACCTCCGTCATCCGCTTCATCCCCGAATATCGCGAGCGCGGCCTGCTCGCCGAACTGCGCGGCATCGTCGTGGCGAGCCGGCTGTTCGTGCTGGTTGCCTCGACGGCCATTGCCGGCCTCGGCGCGCTGGGCGTCTGGCTGTTCTCGCCCTGGATCGAGAACTACTATGTCGTGCCCTTCATCCTCGGCGTCATCTGCCTGCCGATGATCGCGCTGGGCGATCTCCTGCAAGGGCTGGCGCGGGCGAATTCATGGGCGCTGTTCGCGCTGTCGCCGACCTATCTGGTGCGGCCGGTGCTGATCCTGGTGTTCATGGCGCTGATGCTGGCGGCGGGCTACGCGCCCGATGCCAGGACCGCGATCTTCGCCTCGATCGCCGCCAGCTATGCCACCACGATCGGCCAGTTCATGGGCGTCACCGCGCGCATCGACCGCAAGCTCGTGCCCGGTCCGATGAAGGTGCATTTCACGCGATGGTTCATGGTCTCGCTGCCGATCTTCCTGGTCGAGAGCTTCTTCTTCCTGCTGACCAACGCCGACGTGCTGATGGTCGGCGCCTATCTCGATCCGGATGACGTCGCCGTCTATTTCGCTACCGTGAAGACGCTGGCGCTGGTGCATTTCGTCTATTTCGCCGTCAAGGCCGGCGTCGCCCAGCGCTATGCCCAGTTCACCCATGGCGAGCCGGATCGGCTTGCCGCCTTCGCCCGTGAGACGGTGTCGTGGACCTTCTGGCCCTCGCTGCTGATGGCGCTGCTGGTGCTGGCGCTGGGACAGCCGATGCTGGTTCTGTTCGGCCCCGAATTCACCGCCGGCTACCCGCTGCTGTTCCTGCTCGTCTTTGGCGTCGTGGCGCGCGCCGCCGTCGGCCCGTGCGAGAGCCTGCTCACCATGAGCGGCAACCAGAACATCTGCGCCGCCGTCTACGCCATGACGCTCGCCTTCAACATCGGCCTCAACGTCGTGCTGATCCCCTTCTTCCACCTCTGGGGCGCGGCGATCGCCACCAGCCTCGCCATGGTCTTCGAGGCCAGCGCGCTCACCTTCACCGTCTGGCGCAAGCTCGGCATCGTCATGTTGATCTTCGCGACCGCCAGGAAGGGGAACGCCTAATGGCCGCCATCCCGTTGCTTGAGGAAACCAGCGGCGGCCCGGCCGGTGCCATGGTGCAGGGTCTGGCCGGCCTGGCGCGCGACGCCGACCCCGCCCATATCGAGATCCTCGCCAACAACAGGCCCGAGCGCAAGCTCGCCATCTATCCGGCCGCCGCCGGCTTCGACCTGGTCGAGGAACTCGACTATCTCTGCGCCCGCACCGTCGAGCCCAACGTCTTCTTCAATCCGCGTTTCCTCGCGCCGGCCATGCCGAGGCTGGAGGACCGCGAGGTCAAGCTCGCCGTGATCCGCGACGGCGACGAATACCGCAACCGGCTGCGCCTGCTGGTGCCGTTCTCGGTCGAGCGACCGGCCATCCCGCTTGGCGTTCCCGTCATGCGCACTTGGTCGAGCCCGTTCGGCCCGCTCGGCACGCCGCTGGTCGACCGCGACGATCCGGTCGGCGTCATCGAGGATTTCTTCTCGATGCTGTCCAGGCCGCACCTCAAGATGCCGAGGGTCTTCGTGCTGCCCGACATCAGGCTGGACGGACCGGTGGCGAGCCTTTTGACCGCCTTTGCCGAAACGCGCGGCCTGACGATGGTCACCACCGGCAAGATGGATCGCCCGATGCTCGAAAGCGAGGCCGACGGCGAGGACTACCTCAAGGCGTCGCTGCGCTCGCACCACTACCGCGAATTCCGTCGCCTGAAGCGCCGCCTGGCCGATCTTGGCCAGCTCGAGCACATCGTGGCGCGCGGACCGGAAGATATCCGCCACGCTATCGAAAGCTTCCTGACGCTTGAGGCGGCCGGCTGGAAGGGCCGCGAGCGCACCGCCATGGCGATCGACCGCTACCGCGCCGCCTTCGCCCGCGAGGCCGTGCACCGGCTGGCTGAGCACGACCTCTGCCGCATCCACTCGCTGACGCTCGACGGCCGCACCATCGCTTGCCTGATCGTCTTCGTCGAGGCCGGCGTCGCGTACACCTGGAAGAC